>JBBRHS010000070.1:0-10618 GCA_038222385.1 Acidimicrobiia bacterium | reverse complement strand
CGCCACCCCGTCGCGCAAGTTCATCATCGCCGACACGCCGGGCCACGTGCAGTACACGCGCAACATGGTCACCGGTGCCTCGACTGCCGACCTCGCGCTGATCCTCATCGACGCCCGCAAGGGCGTGCTCGAGCAGTCGCGTCGGCACGCGGTGATCGCGTCGATGCTCGGGGTCAAGCACCTCGTGCTGTGCGTGAACAAGATGGATCTCGTCGACTTCGACGAGGCGACGTTCGACCGCATCTCGACCGACTTCTCCGACTGGGCCGCGAAGCTCGACATCCGCGATCTCGACTTCATCCCGATCTCCGCGCTCAACGGCGACAACGTCACCCAGCATTCGCCGAACACGCCGTGGTACGAGGGCCAGACGCTCCTCCATCACCTGGAGCACCTCTACATCGGCTCCGATCGCAACCTCATCGACGCGCGGTTTCCGGTGCAGTGGGTGGTGCGCCCGATGTCGAACGAATGGCACGACTACCGCGGCTACGCGGGCCAGGTCGCCGGAGGGATCTTCCGCCCCGGCGACGAAGTGCTCGTGCTCCCCTCCGGACTCACGACCACCATCGACTCGATCGACCTGTACGGCGGTACGATCCACGAGGCGAAGCCACCGATGTCGGTCACGATCCGACTCGCCGACGACATCGATGTGAGCCGGGGCGCGATGTTGTGCCGCCCGAACAACGCGCCGACCGTCACCCAGGAACTCGACGCCATGGTCTGCTGGTTCAGCGAACGACCGATGACGCCCCGGAACAAGTACATCGTCAAGCACACCACGAGGAGCGTCCGGGCCCTGGTGCGCGATCTCCACTACCGCCTCGACGTGAACAGCCTCCACCGCGACGAGACCACCGCCACCCTCGAGATGAACGAGATCGGGCGGGTGTCGCTGCGGGTCACCGAGCCGCTGTTCGTCGACGAGTACCGCCGCAACCGCACGACCGGGAGCTTCATCATCATCGATGAAGCCACCAGCGAGACCGTGGGCGCCGGCATGGTGCTCGGTACCGGCGCCTGACTTCGGGTCGAATCCGCTCCGCCGACTCGATCGCCCACCCATCAGCGTCCCGTTGGTGGATGTCCGCCGGCTCCGCTTCTTCTCCCGGCGGGTGAGAGCCGCGGTCAGCCGGCTCCTTCGCGGAGCCACTCGATGTAGCTCGCGATCCCGGATTCGAACGAGACCTGCGGCGTCCAGTCGAGCGCGGCCATCGCCTTGCCCGCGTCGGCGCAGCTCTGGTGGATGTCGCCGGCCCGGGCCTCGACGAAGACGGGTTCCGGCTCGACCCCACTGGCCCGACCGATCGCCGCGAGCAGGTCGAGCAGGGTGTGCTGGGTCCCCGGCGCGATGTTGAACACCTCTCCGCTGACCCTCGCCGGCGCGTTCGCCGCGGCGACGACCGCCGCGACCACGTCGGACACGTAGGTGAAGTCGCGACTCTGGAGACCGTCGCCGAACACCGTGGGGCGCTCGCCCGCCAACAGCGCGGCGGTGAACAGCGGGATCACCGCGGCGTAGGTCGAGTCGGGCCGCTGGCGGGGCCCGAACACGTTGAAGAAGCGCAACGCGACCGTCTCGAGCGGGAAGAGGTCGGCGAACACCCGGCAGTACCACTCGCCGGCGAGCTTGCTCACGCCGTACGGCGAGCGCGGCCGGGTGGGCACGGTCTCGGGCGTGGGGATGGTCGTCGCCCCGCCGTACACACTGCTCGACGACGAGAACACGACCCGACGGGTCCCGGCATCACGGGCTGCGGTCAGGACCGTGAGCGTGCCGTGGGTGTTCACGCGGTCGGTCGACAACGGATCCGCGACCGATCGGGGGACCGCGCCCAGCGCCGCGAGGTGGAACACCACCTCGACCCCGTCGATCACGTCGGCGACCGCGCCCGCATCGGCCACCGACCCCACCGAGAGCACCGCCTCGCCGGCGACGTTCTCACGTCGACCGGCCGAGAGGTCGTCGAGGACGCGCACCGCGTGACCGTCGGCGAGGAGCCGGTCGACCAGGTGCGATCCGATGAAACCGGCTCCGCCGGTCACGAGCACGTCCACGTGGTCTCCCCACAGCCGCAGCGGACGGCGACGGTACCAGCCGCAAGCTTCCCACTCCCCGAGCGTGAAATGCCCGGTTGGCGGATAGGATTCCAGCATGCGCGCGTTGCGATCGAGCAAGCACACACTCGCGCTCGCGCTGATCGCCTTCGCTGCGATCGGTGTCCCGGCATTCGCCGCGCCCCGCACCGAACCGGTCGTCGGCTCCGTGACCACGACCATCGGACACGGCGTGATCCGGGCCGTCGACGCGACGAGGGTCGATTCGGTCGACACCCGCGCCGGACGTACCGACCGGCACGCGCCGCGCAATCATGGCCTTCCCCACCTCCTGGGCCCGGCGCACTTCGCACTCGCGGTGCTCCTCCTCGGAACCACGAAGATCCGGGCGTCGGGCCCGGCTGCGGTCACGCGCCTGCGCAACAGCATCGGTCGTCGGGCGCCACCCGCGCTCGCAGCTCACTAGCGCCCGTTCCCACTTGCGCTCCGGCGAGTCGCGCTTACGACGCGCGCGCCCGGCTGCCCCGAGGAGCCCGATGACCTCCACCCAGACCACTCCCCGGCGCCCACGTCCGACGGCCCGGCGACCGGGGGTTCATCCTCCGAGTCGTCGCGATCGTCGTCGTGGGCATCGCCCTCGTTCTCGGCCTCACCGCGCTGATGCGCGGCCCGACCTTCGTGAGTCGCCTCACCATCGACAACCCGACCCGCCTGGCGATCGAGGTCACCGTCTCGACCCCCGAGTCGCCCGGCCGGCTTGGCATCGGCTCGGTCGCTCCGGAATCACGCGGCACCTTCGCCGACGTGGTCGACATGGGCGACACGTGGGAGATCAGGCTCGTCGCGAACGGTCGCGGCGAGGTTCGCACCACGGTGACGCGGGCGGAACTGGCTCGCGACGGCTGGACCTTCACCGTTCCCGATCAGTTGCGGTCCGAGCTCGTCCGACGCGGCGCGATCCCGGGATTGGGGGAATGATCCGATCGCACCCCACCACCCGCCGCCGACCCCCGACGAGCCGATCGATTCGGCTGGAGGACACACGATGAGCTCCGACATCACCGAAAACGACCTCCCCGGAATCGGCCGGAGCTACACCGTCTCGGGAACCGACGGATCGCGTGTCCTCGTGGTGCTGCACCATTCCGGGCGTCGGGATCTGTACGTGCTCGCGCCCGACGAAGAGGACGACCCGCTCGCGACCGTGACGTTCAGCGACGACCAGGCCCGACGCCTCGGGTCGATCCTGTCGGGGGCGTACTTCAAGCCGTTGGCCGTCGCCCAGGTCGAGGCGGTCATCGGTGGCCTCCTCATCGACTGGGCGACGATCCGAGCCGACTCCCCCGGCCTCGAGCACTCGATCGAAGCGCTCGAGATCCGCCGGATGACCCGCATGACCGTCGCCGCGATCGTCCACGCCGACGGCTCGTCGATCGTCGCGCCCGAACCCCGCGAGGTCCTGCGGCTCGGCGACCAACTCGTGGTGGTCGGACGACCCGAGGATCTCCCCGCGTTCCTGCAACTCGTGATCGGCTGACGTGGGCGCCGAACTCGTCGCGCTCGGCGCGTCGCTGCTCGCCGCTGGGATCCTCGCCCGGGCCGGCCGCCGGATCGGTCTCCCCACGATCCCGCTCTTCATGATCGCCGGGATCATCTTCGGTCCCAACACGCCGGGCCTGTCGTTCTTCGACGATGCGTCCGACCTCGGCCTGCTCGCGACCCTCGGGCTCGTGCTCCTGCTCTTCTACCTCGGACTCGAGTTCTCCCTCGGCGATCTCGCCAAGGGTGGTCGCAAGCTCGTGCTCGCCGGCGTCATGTACCTCACCCTCAACGTCGGTGCCGGGCTTGCACTGGGCTTCTCCTTCGGATGGGGCAACCGAGAAGCACTGGTGATCGCGGGCGCGGTCGGTATCTCGTCGTCGGCCATCGTGACCAAGCTGGTCGTCGAGCTGCGGAGGGTGGCGAATCCCGAGACGCGCGTGATCCTCGGTGTGGTCGTCGTCGAAGACATCTTCCTCGCGCTCTACCTGTCGATCTTGCAGCCGGTACTCGGCGACGCGCAGGGGATCAGCGAGATCCTGATCTCGGTCGGCACCGCGTTCGGGTTCCTCATCGTGCTCGCCGTCGTTGCGCGCAAGGGAGCGGCGCTCGTCGGACGACTCATCGCCACCGACGACGAAGAGCTCCTCACCGTCTGCTTCGTCGGGTTCGCCGTGCTCCTCGCGGGGATCGCCGAAGAGGTCGGTGTGTCCGGTGCGATCGGCGCGTTCATGGCCGGCCTCATCCTCGCCGAGAGCCCGGTGCGCCGGCAGATCGAACGCGCGGTGCTGCCGCTGCGCGACACGTTCGCGGCGGTGTTCTTCTTCGCGTTCGGGCTCACCATCGATCCGGGCGACCTCGGCGATGTCGCGATCCCGATCGCGGCGGCGGTGCTCACGACGTTCGCGTTGAACGTCGTCGCGGGGATCCTGACCGCGCGGCTCTACGGGTTCGGACGACGCGCCGCCGCGAACGTGGGCCTCACGGTCCTGGCGCGCGGGGAGTTCTCGCTGATCCTCGCCGCCCTCGCACTCGAAGCCGGTCTCGACCCGCGGATCGGACCGTTCGTCGCGGGGTACGTCCTCGTCCTGGCGCTGGGCGCACCGATCCTTGCGTCGCAGTCGAAGCCGATCTCACGGTGCATCCCGCAGCGGCTCCTCACCTCGAGACCACCGGGCGCACCCTCTGGTTGACGGTGAGACCCGGCCACGGATCGTGAGCTCTGACCCTCGACTTCAGGTCGAGGGTTCGGGAGGTGGCTGGAACGCAGCGAACGACTCCTCGACGATCCGGATCGCCGACTCGCGGTCTTCCCAGCGGCCGGGCTCGGTCGACTTGCCCGGCTCGGTCTGCTTGTAGACCGCGAAGAAGTGCGCGATCTCCTCGAGCAGGAACGACCCGACATCGTCGAGCTCGGCGAGATGTGACCATCGCGGATCCGTGGCCGGCACGCAGAGCACCTTGTCGTCGATGCCCATCTCGTCACTCATGCGGAACACCCCGATCACCCGCGCCTTGATGTGGCAGCCCGGGAACGTCGGCTCGTCGAGGAGCACGAGGACGTCGAGGGGATCACCGTCGTCGGCGAGCGTCGCCGGGATATAGCCGTAGTCGGCCGGGTACTGCGTCGCGGTGAAGAGCATCCGGTCGAGCCAGATCGCTCCGGTGTCGTGGTCCGCCTCGTACTTGTTGCGCGAGCCGCGCGGGATCTCGACGATCGTGATGATCTCCATCTCCGGAGCGTACGACAGGCCCGCCACGGCTCCCGAACGCTCGACCGGCGGGTCTCAGTCCTTCCTGGCGAGGCCGAAGAGCCCGCCCTCGCGGGGTGGAGCGACACGACTCCCGGCCCTCGCCGCCGCCGCCATCAGTCCGGCAGCGGTCGTCGCGACCGCCGCGACGGCGACGTCGGCGATCATCGGTCCGACGCCGGCGGCGTCCTCGGCGGCGTTGAACGCCTGCACGATCACCGGGGTGAGCACCGCGAGCGCCGCGACGGGACCCACGATGTACCACCCGGCCAGGATGAACACACCGGCGTCGCCGATGCTGACGACGAGCTCGAGCGGGAGCCGGCCCTTGTAGGCGTTGAACAGCGCCGCCGCCACGAGCGGAGGCGCGCAGAGCACGACGACGGCCATCCCCGACCAGCCGAGACCCGGCTCGAGCGCGACCCCGAGGGCCCAACCCACGCAGCCGATCACGGCGAGGAGAATCGACGGCACCACCGCGTGTCGTACTGCGATCCCGGAGAACTTCATCGGCAGCTGCGACGCGATCTGAGGGGTGTCGCCGTCGAGCCGCGCCGTCTCGACGAGGCTCGCAGCCGCTCCGTAGCCGAGGAGCACCGCCACCACGATCAGGAGGATCGGGGGTGTGCCGTCGGCCGAGGCCGCGGTTCCCGCGGCGATGATGCCGATCGAGCCGAACGCGAACGTCGCGGTCCAGCCGAGCTGACCCGGCCCGCGCAGCACGCCGGTCAGGTCGCGCCACATCACCACGAACTGCGGGGACCCCGGCAGCCGGACGCGACGCCGGGCCCGGCCGGCCTGCGCGCGACTGGCGCGGATGCTGAGCCGGGCCTGCCGGGCGTCGCCCATGAACACGGCGGCGCCCACGCTCTGCGCGGTGCGGGCCCGCACCCGCAGGCTCTGGGTGGGGATCGACCCGCACGCCCGCGCCGCAGCCGCTGCTGCGAGCAGCGTCAACAGCGTGAGCGATCCGAGCGCCACGAGCGCACCGGTCCCGACGGCGTCGGCCCGCGCCACCGTGCTGATCGGGTACGCCGCCCACCCCCAGGGACCGGACCACGTGACGGCATCGTCGATCCACGCCGGCCGACCTCCCGTCGACGCCGACACCGCGGCCACGACAACGAGGAGCGCACCGAGCAGGAGCGGCACCACCGACCACCGTTGCGAGAGTCGTTCGAGACGGGGCGACGCCTCCACCAGCAACGCGACCGGCACGCCGAGCACGCCCACCAGCGAGCACGCTGCGGTCAGGACCACCACCAACGCGATGTCCGTCGCGGGTCTGAGCGCGTGCAACACGGCCGCGCCGAGCAGACCGACGAGTGCTCCCGCGATCGCGGTGATGGCTGCGGTGGTGAACAGGCGCGGGCGCAGCACCCGACCGCGGTCGAGCGGGAGCGGGAGGAGCCATCCGACATCGGCCGCACCGAGCACGACCGGCCCGCGCCAGCGTGCGTTGCGGACGAACACGCCGAGCGCCACGAGCACGAGTCCGGCCAGGGCAGGGAGGAGGCTGCGCACCACGACCGGACCGGTGTCGGCGCGCAGTTCCGTGCCGCCCAGCGTGCGACGTATCCAGTCGAACACCGGGTAGCCGTAGAGCACGATGATGATCGCGGCCAGGTACACGCCGTACACGACCTTGCCGAGCTTGCGTCGACGTTGACCCCGTGTCCGACGGAGCCAGGCGAGCACATCGGTGGTCGAGACGTCGACCGTCGCCACGGTCACGGTCGGCTCACAGATCCCCGTCGAACGATGCGAGGTCGTCTCGAGACAGCGCACCGGCGAAGCCGTCGCGCAGCACCAGGGCCCGGTCGGCCGCGGTGCGCGCCACTTCGATCTGATGGGTCGCGAGCACGATCGCCACGCCGCGGTCGGTCTCGGCGCGCAACAGATCGGCGAGCCGACCGCGTGCCGCCGGATCGAGGTGCTGCTCGGGTTCGTCGAGGATCACGAGCGAGCGCGGCCGCACCAGCACGGCCGCGAGCCGCAGCGACTGCTGCTGACCGGCGGAGAGCACTGCGGGGAACTTGTCGGCGTGCTCGGTCAGGCGCGCCCATGCGAGTGCGTCGTCGACCGCTTCCTCGACGTCGGGGAGACCGTGACCGAGCGCGACGAACTCGAGGTGCTCGCGTGTCGTGAGATCGGGATAGAAGGCCGACGGACCCGCGACGACCGCCATCCGCTCCCGGACAGCAGGGCCGTTCTCGTCGATCCGCCCCCCGGCGAACGTCACCTGTCCGGCCGTCGGGATCTCGCGTCCGGCCATCAGACGCAGGAGCGTCGACTTGCCCGAACCGTTCGGCCCGACGACCGCGAGGCACTCCCCGGGTTGCACCTGCAGGTCGAGTGGCGCCAACGCCACGACGTCGCCGTACTCACGGGTCGCGCCGACCAGCGTCAGCAGGGGCCCATCGGATCCGTCTTCCACTCTTCCCCTTCCGACCGGCCGTCCCGACCAGCACGCCCGATCGTGGAGTGATCCTACGGGTGCCGCCGGCGTCGGGGTCCTCATCCGGGCAGGACCGGCTTGCCCTCGGCGCGGTATCCGCGGTTTCCGGGCACTCTGACCGTATCCTGCACCCATGACAGAGATCATGGACGTGCGCATCGAGAACCCGGGCGATTCCGAAGGCCCCGCCGTCGTCGTCGTGATGTCGAACGGCGTCGTGCTCCGCGACCGCCTGCCCACGCTGGAACAGGCCCGTCGCAAGGTGTTGGAGGTCCAGGCCACGGCTTGGCCCACCACCCGGGCCTGAAGCCCGGACCACCTTCCCGGGCCCCTCAGCAGGGCTGACCCTCCACCGACCGCGCGACCGTTCCGACGCGGGTGATACCCTCGTCATCGACGTCCCCGTCCCCATGGGCGGCGTCGACGGCCCTGGTCAGGCCGGCACCCGGGTGTTCCGATCCCCCGACGATCGGCTCCCGCCAACGGTGCGCAGCCCGGCGTTCCCGCCGCGCAGGCCCCCCGGGATGACCATTCCCGGCGCAGCGAACCAACGAGACAGGGTGCATGACCGCTCCCACCACAGAACGGGCAACGGGCGAACTGGAGTCGGCACCGCTCACCGTGCGGATCGTCGACGACCGCCTCCACCTCTGCGCGCTCACCCCTGAGTTGCTCCCCCGGGCCGGCGACGACGCCCCCGTCGACCTCGGCGACCAGCGCCCGGTGCCGGTGCTCCTCGACGACGGGACGACCAGCCGGTGGTCGGGTGTTCCCGTGGTCGGCGCGCTGCGTTTCGTCGACTGGCTGTGCACCGTCCGGCCCTCGGTCGACGTGACCGTGACCGCCGTCGCCGCGCTCGTCGTGGAGGCCGCCGAGCTCACGGCCCAGGGTGAAGTCGTCCCCGATCTCGCAACCGACACCACCGAGCGCCGGTGGACGTGGCGCCCCGCGCCCGGCATCGAAGCCGCGGCCCGGATCGGCAAGGTCTGGACCGCCGCGTGCGACGCGATCGACGACGGCGATCCCGACGACGTGCTCGGCGGATGGTTCGCCACCACGGTGGGAGACCTCGCCACCGCCCGACTCGGCCAGCCCCCGATCAACTCGTCGGTCCCCGAGGCGCGGGTCCACCGCTGGGCCGACCAGGTCTCGGCCCGGGTCGGAGCGGGTGCGCGCCTGCGCTTCCACCTCAGCGCACCCGACGATCTCGAAGGCCACTTCCTCCTCTACGCCCGGCTGGAGTCGCTCAGCGATCCGACCATCGTGCTCCCCCCGCTCGGCGCCGACACCGCCGATCTCCTCGGGACCACTCCCCATGAGGCCGTCACCCTCCTGGCGTGCGAGTGGGACATCGCCCGGCGGGCGTGGACGGTGCTCCCCGACCGTCCCACCGACGAGCTGATCGTCGACGCCGGCGAGGTCGAAGATCTCCTCGAGCACGGCCTCGCGGGGCTCCACGCATCGGGCATCGACGTGCACCTGCCGTCGGCAATGCTGGCCCAGACGTCACTCGTGCGTCGGGTCGTCGTGGCTGGCGCGTCGGCGAGCCTCGACGCCAAGACCCTCGCCCTCACCGGTGAGGTGCTCGTCGACGGCGAACCACTCACCGCGGCCGAGCTCGAGACGCTCGCCGAGTCGCGCAATGAGCTCGTGGCGGTACGCGGTCGCTGGATGCGCATCGACGAACAGACCCGGGCGGCGACGCTCGCCTTCGCGAAGCGTGTCGCCAAGGGCGGGGCCTCCACCGCCGAGGTCCTCGAGCTCGCGGCCACCGCCGACGAAGTCGACTCCGCCGCCGCGACCGGATGGGTCGCCAAGGCATTGGCCGGGGAGTTCAAGCCGACGCCGGCCGAGCAGGTCGCGATGCCGAAGTCGTTCACGGCGACGATGCGCCACTACCAACTCGACGG
Source organism: Acidimicrobiia bacterium (assembly GCA_038222385.1). Classification (GTDB taxonomy): domain Bacteria; phylum Actinomycetota; class Acidimicrobiia; order IMCC26256; family JANYLB01; genus JANYLB01. Next base: position 899 of record JBBRHS010000070.1, on the reverse strand, counting down.
ACTCGCGTGGTTGTCGTGGCTCGAGAACAACGGCCTCGGCGGGATCCTCGCCGACGACATGGGCCTCGGCAAGACGATCCAGGCCCTTGCGATCATCTCCCACGACCTCGAGTCCGACGACCCGCCGACCCAACCGACGCTGGTCGTCGCGCCGACCTCCGTCGCATCGAACTGGGTACGCGAGGCCGAGCGCTTCGCTCCCGAGTTGCGGCTCGCGTTGCACCATGGCTCCGGTCGAGAGAACCCTTCCGGCTACGTCGGGACCATCGACGTCGTCGTCACGAGCTACGGCGTGATGCGGCGCGACGAACAGCTCCAGGCCATCGACTGGCACCGCGTCGTGCTCGACGAAGCCCAAGCGATCAAGAACCCGACCACCGCGACCGCCAGGGCGGCCCGCAAGCTCAAGGGCACGCACCGCCTGGTTGTCACCGGCACGCCGGTCGAGAACCATCTCGGCGAGCTCTGGAGCCTCATGGCCTTCGCGAACCCCGGACTGCTCGGCACGCAGACCGCGTTCAAGACCCGCTACGCGAACGCGCTCGACGCCGACTCGGGTGTGTCGCTCGAGACCCTCCGCAAACGCATCGCGCCGTTCGTGCTGCGCCGCCACAAGACCGATCCCGGAATCGCCGACGAGCTACCCGAACGCATCATCGTGCGCGACGACTGCACGCTCACGCGCGAGCAGGCGGCCTTGTACCAGGCCGTGGTCGACGACATGCGGTCCGACGTGGCCGACGCGACCGGGATGAAGCGCCGAGGCAAGGTGCTGGCGGGGATCACGAAGCTCAAGCAGATCTGCAACCATCCCGCGACCGTCGCCCCCACGCCCGACGACGAGGACGGCACGAGCGAGCTCGCAGGGCGCTCCGGCAAGCTCGACCGTCTCGTCGAGC
>JBBRHS010000069.1:0-10706 GCA_038222385.1 Acidimicrobiia bacterium | reverse complement strand
AGGGAGGTGTCGGCGACGAGGCCGACGGTCAGCGTGTTGATCATGGTCCCGATCCCGAAGCGCTGCCGCAGCGGGATCCAGAGCAGCAAGATGGCCAGGCCGAGCACGATGATCACGACCCCGATCGGGAGGCCGGTGCGCTCGGCGAGACCCTCGTGCAGCACGTCCCACGGCGCCAGCCCGAGGCGAGCCCGCACCATCATCGCGATGCCGGTCCCGAGGAGGGCGATGCCGACGAGCAGGCGCGGCATCCGGCGCGCGAGCTCCCGAGCGCTCGGGAAGGTGATGACCTCGAAGCCTGGGCGCGGGCCGGTCATGGCGCGGTCATGGCGCGGTCATGGCGCGGTCGCCAGCAGGCTCGACGAATCACGGTCGAGGTAGAGCGTGGCGTGGGCCTGGCGCTGGAGGATCGATGCGGGACACGCGGTGTCGATCGGTCCGTCGAACGCTTGCCGGACTGGCTCGGCCTTCCGTGCCTCGGGGACGATGGCGAAGACGCGTCCTGCGCGCAGCAGTGCCGGGATCGTGACCGTCAGCGCGTGCGTCGGCACCGCGTCGACATCGGCGAAGTGACCCTCGCCCACCTGTTGACGTCGGCAGGCGTCGTCGAGCTCGACCTCCTTCACGTCGACGGGATCGTCGAAGTCGGCAACCGGTGGATCATTGAACGCGAGGTGACCGTTCTCGCCGATCCCGAGGCAGCAGAGATCGAGTGGATGTGATTCCAGCAGCGCCCCGTACCGGATGCATTCGGCGGCCGGGTCGACATCGGTCCCGTGGATCACGTGGAACTCGTCGGGATGCAGTTTCCCGATGACGTTGTCGCGCATGTACCGACCGAAACCGGCCGGGTGATCCGCGGGAAGCCCGATGTATTCGTCCATGTGGAATCCGGTCACGAGTGACCAGTTCACACCATCGGTGGCCGCAAGCCGGTCGAGAAAGGTGAGCTGCGAGTTTCCCGACGCGAACATGACGTTCGCCCGACCCCGGGCACGGATCGAGGCCCGGATCACGTCGGCCGCGTCGGACGCGACAGCTGCGCCGAGCGCGTCGGGATCGTCGAAGACCTGAACACGGAGCGAGCGGCCGGAACGCGCGCCTGCACTCACGCGAACTGTGGGAGCCAGGGCCGGGTCGCGTCGAGCAGCTCGTCGGTCATCTCCACGAGTTGCGTGAAGTCACCTCGACCAGCGAGTGGATCGGCGAGCATCGCTTCCAGGACCCGTTCGCGGTCGCCGGTCAACGCGGCCTCCACCGTCAGCTCCTGCGCCGCCGTCACCCGACGGAGCTGCTCGGCGATTCCGGCCGGAGCGACGACCGGATCTCCGCCCCGGACCCCGCGGCCGTCGACCGTGCACATGCTCTCCACCACCGCGCCGGCCGGGAGATCCGGGCACTGGCCGGTATTGGGGATGTTGAGGGGAAGGTGGCGAGGAACGTCGCGAATGAGGGAGTCGATGAGCGGCGCAAGCATCTCACCCGACGGCGCGTGCGTGATCTCGTGGCTCGCCAGCAGCGCTTCGAAGTCGGCGATGTGCTCGAGGTGATCCTCTTCGCGATCGTCGATGCTCACGAGCTTCACTCCCCACCGTTCGCCCCACGCCGACTGCTCGGTGATGAAGCCGGGCAGGAACTCGGCGAGGTGGCGGTCACCCGCGGCCGGCAGCACGCCGAAACGGCGGAACAGCTCCAGCTTCAGCTGGTGTTGCTCCAGGAGCGTTGCTTTCGTCAACTCACCGTCGCCGATCAGGTCCGACACGTCGGAACCCTCGGGAACATCGAGGACGACCGGCTCGCCGAGACGCCGATCGTCGTCGATGAGATCACGGAGCCGAGCGAGTCCGTCGTCGCCGGTGACGTCGAGGCCGGTGATGACCGGGAAGTGATTCACGCCGACGACGTCGAGGTGCAGGTCGGCGAAGCTCGAGTCGAGGAGCAGCGAGAGCATGAACCGGGTTCCTGTGACCTCGTGGCAGAGTCCCACGGTCTTGATGTCGGTCTCGCGGGTGACCGCCCGACACAGCGTGGTCATCGGATTGGTGAGGTTGCACAACCACGCGTCGGGGCACACGTCGGCCATGTCGCGCGCGATGCCAACCAACACCGGGATGTTGCGCAACGCGCGAGTGATGCCGCCGGGCCCGACGGTGTCGCCGACCGGCTGACGGAAGCCGAAGCGCTCGGGGATCTCGATGTCGTGGCGCATGCTCGCGAACCCACCGGTCGAGATGTTCACGACGACGAAGTCGGCCCCGGACAGAGCCTCTCGCTGGTTCGTGGTGGCACGGGCTGTCATCGGGATCCCGCGCGTCGTCGCGATGTGTTCGACCAGCTCCACCATCCGCGTGAGCGGCGTGGGGTCGATGTCGCACAGGACTATCTCCGATGCTTCGAGTGACGCGGTGTTGGCGAGGTCGATGGCGAGCGTCGGAGCCCACCGGTAGCTGCCACCTCCGATGATCGTGATGTTCGGTGCCATGGCGTCAACCCCCGCCGCGAAGTGCGACTGCGATCTCGATCTCGACCGCGCCGCGGCGCGGCAACGCCGAGACCCCGACCGCCGAGCGCGAGTGCCGTCCTTCGGTCCCGAACACCTCGAAGAGCAATCGGCTCGCGCCGTCGACCACCGCCGGCTGGGCGTCGAACCCCGGCGCGCACGCGGCGAATCCGAGCACCGTCAGCACCTCACACCTATCCGAGCTCATCGAGGCGCTCGTCGATGGTCATGTCAGATCGCTCCGCTCGCTCGTCGGCGCGCTCGAACTCGGTACCGGGTCCGCTCGCTCCACATCTCAGATCGCTCCGCTCGCTCGTCGGCGCGCTCGAACTCGGTACCGGGTCCGCTCGCTCCACATCTCGAATTGCTCCGCTCGCTCGTCGGCGCGCTCGAACTCGGTACCGGGTCCGCTCGCTCCACATGGCAGCGGACGCTACCGGGATCCCGCAGGCACCCGCGGCGGGCCGAGCCAGCGCTCGAGGAAGTCGTAGGCGACCGCTCCGTTCCAACGATGCTCGCCCTCGAACGTGTCGTGAGCGAGCGCATCGGACGGGGCGTCGAAGGCGTCGTACACCCTCCGCACCTCGGCGACCCCCTCTCGGGCGACGGCAACGGGGAACAACACGTCATCGGAGCCACTCTCGACCAGCATCGGTCTCGGCGCCACCAACGCGGCCAGGTCGACGTGCTCGAGCTCACCCAACATGCCTGGCAGCACCTGCGACCCGCAGAGGTTCCACGGCACCCGGTGCGCGGCCTTCCACGAGGAGAAGTAGCCGCTCACCACGCAGGCCCGGACGCGTTCGTCGCACGCGGCGAGGAAGAGGGTGCAGGTCGCGCCGTACGACAGCCCGACCATCCCGATGCGATCCGGATCGACCAGCGAGTGCGCCGAGAGCACATCGAGAGCCCGGGCGAGATCCCAGAGGTTCTGAGTCAGCGGGCTGACGCCGTCGGCGTACGCGTGCACCAGGTTGAGATCGCACAAGTACTTCTCCGGTGGTGTCCAGTCGGAACGCTCCCCGAAGCACCGGAGGTCGGGTGCGAGGACGACGTACCCACGCCGCGCCAGCTGGTGGCCGTAGTCGCCGTTGTGCTCGACGATCGCGGCCCGGCTGGCAGAGTCGTCGAGTCCACACACCTCGGACTTCCCCGGTCCGTGACCGTGCTGGGCGAGCACCGCGGGGCCGGGCGCGACGAGGTCGTGCGGAACGAGCAGGAACGCAGGGACCGACATCGTCGCCTCGACGTCGAACACGATCCGGTCGCGCCGATAGGTTCCACAGTCGACCGATTCGAGCACCTCGAGGTCGAGCGGCACCGGTTCCGGCCACGGAGCGAGGAGCCCGTCAAGGCGCGCGCGGCACCGTTCCCGCCATGCGACCAGCGCGTCGCCGCTCCCGGTGCGCGGCATCGGGTCCCGAGGTTCGGTCGCCACGAGGCGGAGCTGCCACTGGGCCCAGGGCGAGAAGTTCCGGGTCACGTGCCCTCGCCGAGGGCCCACGCCAACCCGCCGGTCAGGTGCCGCAGGTAGCTCGGGGTCTCCCACGCACCGGGAAAGTGACCGAGGCTGGTGGAGAAGACGCGACCCGATCCCTCGGTGAAGCACCATGACACCGGAAACCCGAAGGCCGGATGCTTCGCGCCGGCCACCGCGAGATCGAGCTCGCGCTCCGGCACCTGCAACAGGATGCGAGCGTCAGCCCGCAGATCACGGAACTGGTACACCTCGTCGTGCCACTGCCATCGGGCATCGAGGTGCGTCGTGGCGGGATGATCGGGGTCGACGACGTCGATCTCCACTGTCTGCGTCCACGGATGGCCGTCGAAGCGCGCCCCGACCAGCGCTCCGTACTCACTCCAGCCGTAGCACGCGTCGGTGGCGGAGTGGATCGCGACGAGAGCCAGGCCCCCGGCCCGCACCCGCGTGAGGATCGTCTCACGCTGCGCGGCGGTCCACGGGGTCTCGCCGATCGTGAACAACGCGAGGGCCCGCGCGCGGTCCACAGCACCCGGATCCAGATCGCGCACGTCGGCGACCCGCCGAGCCCGGAGTCCATCGAGCTCGGCGATCTGGTCGAGGGCGACCGCGGCCTGGTCGAGGACCCCGTGTACGCCGGCCGGTCCATCGACGTAGGGCGCGACATGGGTCACGAACAGCAGGTCAGACGACACACCGCTCAGGTTGGCACATCGGACCGGCTCCAAACCGAGGGCCGGGCTCGACCCACACGTGAGAATGCTCGTCATCCCCATACGTCTCTCGTGTCTCGCTCTGCTGTGTGTGCTGGTGGCGCGTCGTGGTCGGTGGTCGGAAGGGGTCCCGAGAATCAAACGGGCCGGGGCGGGTCAACCGAATCGTCGGGTCCCGGGCGATCCCCCACCACGAGGTGGTGGGGATGCAGGTACCCCCGATCGAGGGGCACCTCGGAGACCCCGAGCCCGCAGGCGTCGATCCACGACGCCAGCTCGGCCGGGGCCACGAAGGTGAAGCCGGTCGACTCGGTGGCGGTGAACCCCACGACCTTCACCGCGAGCGTCTCCTGCACGCGGTTCCAGCGGGCCTTCCACGCGGGCGTCGGCGCCATCTCCTTCACGAGCAGCTTCCCGCCCGGGGCGAGCTGCGCCGCGGCCCGCTCGACGAGATCGAGCTGCGCGGCCGCGGGAAGCAGGTAGAGCACGTCGACGATCGTGATCGCGTCCCACGGGCCGTCGGGCACCGCGCCGCCCGGCGCGACTTGGAGCGTGAGTGAACCGCCGCGAGCGCGCACGCGGTCGACGATCTTCGTCGCGTCGGCGAGCTTGCGGTCGTCGAGGTCGACGCCGACCACCGACCGGTTGGTCGCGTCGAGCGCGAGGTACGACGCGAAGAGACCGTGACCGCATCCGATGTCGAGCACGGCGCCGTGGGTCGGGACACGCGCCGCGACCTCCGACAACGGACAGGTCCGCCACCGCGCCTGCAGGTGCAGTCGCATCGTGAGTGGTGCGTCGGCGAAGAGCGCGAGCGCGGCGCGGCCGCCGGGTGGAACCGGCGTGAACGTGCTCACGCGGTGGGAACGAGATCCGCGAAGGTTCCGAGCGTGAACCCTTGACGGGCGACCACGTAGCGCGAGGCCGGGCCCGTGAGCACGGCGAGCTCGTCGCCCCAGCGGTAGCCCCACCGGTAACGGACGCGCTCGGGGTCGCGGCGCTCACCGGGGTGCGCCCAGAGCTCCAGCGTCGGATGCCCCGTCGCGGAAAGGCGATCGAGGGCGCGCGCCAGCGCGGCGCCGTCGAGCCGGCCCGACGGATCGAGCCCGCCCGACGCCTCGGGATACGAGACACCGATCTCGTCGGCTCGATGCTCGAGCGCGACCGCGAGGCGGTCGGTCCCGAGCGCGAGCACCCGTCCTCCGCTGCCGTAGGGCACCCGAACCGCCGCGATCCCCTGCTCCGCTGCGAGGCCGAGCACCACCTCCCGAACGATCGGCCAGAGGTGGAGGTGCTGGTGGGTGTCAAGGTGGCTGATCGGGATCCCGAGCCCCTGCACCCGTTCGAACTGGGCCGTGAACTCCCGGCGGAGGTCCTCGGGATCGACCCGGCCCGCAAGCGCTCGGGCGGTGAACTGCCGCCACGAGCCGGGCAGACGACCCTTCCGGTCGACCAGGGTGGGGATCTCCCGCGCCGCGAGCAACGGTGGGTCCTCGCCGACCGCGGCGAGGTGCACACCGACCCCCAGGCTCGGGACCTCGCCGAGGAGCGGCGCAGTGCGTTCGAACGCGGGGCCGACGGCCAGCACCGACGTGCTGGTGACGATCCCCTCGCGGTGGGCCTGCAGGATCCCGTTCGAGATCCCGGTGGTGAGCCCGAAGTCGTCGGCGTTCACGATGAGCAGACGGGAGGCTGCGTCGGGATCCGGCGCGACCGAGGGACGGGTCCGCCCGCGCGCCGCGGCACGCGGCTCCGCGACGCCGCGCTCGGCTGCGACACCCGGCAGCGGTCGGAGTCGCTGCAACTCGCGGTAGGAGCTCAGCAGGTCGCCCGCCATCATGAAGATGTCGGGCGGCGACGACAGCGTCGACACCCCGCGCTTGCGCGGGAAGTAGTCGACGCCGAACTGGATGATGCGGAAGCCGCTGCGCTCGGCTCGTACGAGCACCTCGGCGTCGATGAACGACTTGTCGCTCGTGAGCTCGAGCTGGTCGAGCATCGAGCGCCGACACAGCTTGAACGGGAAGTTGACGTCGCGGACTCCGAGACGGAACGCAGAGCGGACGAGCGCGTTCCAGCCCAGGGAGTAGACGTACTGGCGCGGACCTTCCCCGAAGCGGTTGTGCCGGTAGGCGCTCACGAGGTCGGCCCGGTGCGAACGCATCAGCCGCAAGGCTCGCTGCAGCTCCGCGAGGTCGCAGGGAAGGTCGGCGTGGGTGTAGAGCACGAGATCACCGGTGGCGGCGTGGAAGCCCGTGCGGAGTGCTCCGCCGACGCCGCGGTTCTCGTCGTGATGGACCACGTGCACGCGGCTCTCGCTCACCGCGGTCTTGTCGACAATCTCACCCGACAGGTCGGTCGACGCGTCGTCGACGACGAGCACCTCGAAGTCGGCGATCTCGCCCTCGACGCAGAGCCACTCGCCCACCTCGAGCGCGGCCTGCAACGTCGCCGGAACGATCGCTTCCTCGTTCCACATCGGGAACAGGATCGTGAGGGTCTCGCGGGACGGCTCCAACGGCTCCAGGCTACCGAGCGGCCCGAGCGACGGCGCGGAAGGTCATCGGCCAAGGCTCACGAGAGATAGACCCAGTGGGTGTAGAGGATCAAACAGGCGAACATCAGCGCGGCGCTCACCCCCAGGTAGACCCGGGCCGCGACCGGGCGTCGTTCCAGCCACAGGCCGACCACGGCGAGGCACGGGAACGCCGCGAGCCCATAGCGGCCGGTCCCGCCGAAGTCCTTGGTCGAGATCGCGGGGAGGAGCACGATCACGAGCGCGTACGCGCCGTATCCCCAACCGAAGCGGCGGACCACCGCGGGAACGAGCAGCAGGAGCGCAAGCGTGATGAGGCCCTGGGCGACGAGCGCGACGTCGAGGGTGCCGTAGGGGGGATGGATGATCCTCGACCCGAGCGCGAACTTCAGCCACGTGTCGATGCCGGGCGCCTGCTCCCACCCCTTGGCCCCGGCGACCTGCTCGAACGCGAACGGCTCGCCGAACCGGTTCCAGAGGTACACCACGTAGCCGACGAGGCCGAGCCCTGCGAGGAGCACGCCGAAGTCGCGCAGCCGGAGTCGACCCAGCGCCAACCGTCGCGGGGACCACGGGATCCGGGTGATCGACTCCCCGAGGGAGCGGACGCGCGTGAACGGCGAACCGACGAGCACGCCTTCCCGTTCGAGCACACGCACGACGAGGCCGACCACCACCGCTGCGCCCACCGGTCGCGTCGCGGTCGCGACGATCCCGACCAGTCCCGCGAGGACGGGCTGGTCCTTCTCGAGCAACAGGAACGCGCCGAGGACGGCGGCGATGAAGAGAGCGTCGCCGTAGACCGCGCCGAAGAGGTAGAACGCGAACGGGTACGTGAGCATGACGGCGAGTGCGAACGCCGCGGCACGTGTGCCGATCCGCGCTGCGCACCAGTGGAAGAACATCACGGCGACTCCGAGGCCGCACCCGATCGACACGAGGATCGCGGCTCGCGCCTCGTCGCCGATGACCGCTCCGACTGCCCGGATCGTGAGCGGATAGCCCGGGAAGAACGCAACCGAGGCCTGCTGCCCGGGGCCCCGGTAGCTGTATCCCGATCTCGCGATCTCGAGGTACCAGGTCGCGTCCCACCGCACCCAACCCTCGAGGAACGGGCGATCAGGGAACTCGGCTGGATACCGGAGGAGGCTGGCCGGGTTGTTCCACCACAGCTCGACCGACACGCCGACGACAACCCACGCGACCGCCCCGATCGCGAGGAAGAGCAGTACCGGGAACCAGCGGCGGGTCACCATTCGGTCAGATGTCGTAGCACCCACCGGGGCTCACGCCGGCGATGGAGCTCCCGCAGCCGTCGGCCCGGGCGCGACGATGTCGAGGATCCGGGAGTGCACCTCCGGGTTCCCCACCACGATGTTCCCGCTGTCGAGCCAGGCACCGTCGTCGCCGTTCCAGTCGGTCACGCGGCCGCCCGCCTCCTCCACCAGCAAGGCGCCGGCGGCGACGTCCCACGGGCCGAGCGCCAACTCGAAGTAGCCGTCGAACGAACCCGATGCGACCCACGCGAGGTCGAGGCTCGCAGCGCCGGCCCGGCGAAGGTCCTCGAACGCGGCCAGCGCCGACTCGAACATCGGGAGATACGCGGGCAGTAGGTCGGCACGTCGGAACGGGAACCCGGTCGCGCACACCGCCTGTTCCGCCGGCCGATTGCTGACCGAGAGTCGCTCGCGATTGCGGTGTGCTCCGCCGCCGCGCATCGCGGTGTAGGTGTCGCCGAGCATCGGTGCGTGCACCACGCCCACGATCGGTTTGCCGTCGGCGACGAGACCGATCGACACGCCGACGACCGGGAAGTGGTGCAGGAAGTTCGTGGTGCCGTCGAGGGGGTCGACGAGCCAGCCGAGCGCGGCGCGCTCGCCACCTTCCTCCTCACCGAACACCGGGATCGTGGGTGCACCCTCGGTGAGGATGGCGCGCACGGCACGTTCGCTGCTCATGTCGATGTCGCTCACCCAATCACCGACCGCTTTCGACCGCGCCACCGGCGGGTCGTCGAACGACCGGGCCACGATGTCGCCACCGGCACGCGCGGCGGCGACGGCCAATGCCAGCAGGTCCTCGAGATCGAGTCCGTCGCTCACGCGGTTGCCACCAACACCGACGGGGTCATCGCGTCGATCAGGGCGGGAGTCCCGGCCGCGAAGAGCTGGCGCCTGACGGAGCCGTCGACCACGTCGATTCGGCGACGGCCGGCGTCGCGCACGGTGGCGCCCGCCTCCCGGCAGAGCATCGCCCCGCCGAGATAGTCCCAGGGGGCGTGCCACGAACCCGCGTCGATGAACGCGTCGAGCGAACCGCTGGCGACGTCGGTGAGTGCGAGCGCAGCCGAACCGAGGATCCGACACTGCTTCCACGGGAGGATCTCGGCGGGAAGGCCCGAGAACGCGACGAACGCCTCGTCGACGTTGCTCACGTTCGACGACACCAGCCGGCGGCCGTCGCGCCACGCACCCGCATCGCGGATCGCCGTGCACGCGACCGCGGTGGCCTGGTTCACGACCATCGCGGCGAGCGGCCCACTGCTGTCGACCGCGCAGATCGAGGTGGCCCAGTAGGGCAGGTCCCGCGCCGCGTTGCTCGTACCGTCGACCGGATCGAGCACGATCGTGATCGGTGCGTCGGCCGGACCGGTGCGGCCCGACTCCTCGCTGAGCACTGCGAGCCCGGTGCCGCGGAGGTGCCGCAGCGCCACTGCGTCGGCCACGAGATCGATCGCGTACTGACCGGGCTTGGCGGTGCGCTCCCGACGGGCCGAACCGGTCATCGGGAGGAGAGCATCACGGATGCCGTCGGCGATCCGCTCGAAGAGCCCGAGGAGCTCGGCGGGCGTCATCCGCGAGCCACGATCTCGACGACCGTGTTGTAGTCGGGAACGCCCGAGGCTTCGTCGCGCCGGCCGCCAGGGAGCAACACGTTGGCTTCGGGAAAGAACGCCTCGACGTTGCCGGGTCGCATCGGCGACACGTGGATCCGAGCGGGCATCTCACCGTGCTCCGATTGGACGATGACCGCATCACCGTCTTCGAGGCCGAGCTGGAGGGCATCGTCGGCCGCAACGAACAACGCGTCGCGCAACGCCCCGGTGAGTGGATCACGCTGTGCCTGCACCATCGAGTTGAACTGCTTGCCACGCCGAGTTGTCAGCAGGAACTTTCCCTCGGGAACGTCGCGCTCGCGTGCGGTCACCGCGGTGAACCGGGCGCGGCCGTCGGTCGTCGGGAACAGACCGCCCTCACAGAGCCGGGTGCCACCCCACTGCACCGCGTCACCTGTCTTGCGCAACCCCTCGATCCCGACGTACGACGGCACCACCCGGGCGATCTCGTCTCGGATCTGGTCTCCGCTGGTGAACTCGACGAGGTGGGCCCGGTCGGGATACGTGTGCCGGGCGAGGTCGACGTAGATCTCCCATTCGCTGCGGGCCTGCGGGCGGGCCGGGGGGCGGGGACAGGGGCG
>JBBRHS010000068.1:0-10741 GCA_038222385.1 Acidimicrobiia bacterium | reverse complement strand
GCCGACAAGACCACCAGCGTCGATGACGCAGTGGTCCGCGGCGCGAACGAGGCGACGGCCGAGCGCGAAGTAGCTCGCGGTCGACAGGCGCCGGGCGAGCGGTGAGGACGCTTCGAGGTCGGCGAACAGGATCGCGGCGGGTCGCCGGGCCGGCTTCGCAACGCTCTGCATGCGCTCGAAATGCCGCAGATCACCGGCTCCGGCGATGGCCCCGAGCACCGCCATGCTGGCCGCCGGCTTGTAGATGAGCGCCGTGCCTACGAGTCGCCCCTGATCATCGCGCAAGCGCACAGCGGTGACACGGGCCGAACCCTCGTGACCGCTGTGCATGCCGCGCCACTCGAACGAAAGCGCAGAGAAGCCCTGCGGTGTCAGATCGTCGACCAGGTCGCGGAGCTGCGGATGAACCTTCTCGCGCAATTCGCCGCGGCCACCCGCGGTGTCGGCGAGGGTCAGTCCTCCCACCGCCGCGAACGTCTCGCGAGCCAACTCCGGTGTGTTCGGACCAGACCGCCACCCAAGTCGCGACTCGACGGCCACCCGTCCGACGTAGTGCTCGCCGAGCGCCACATCCGCGAGCCCCAGCAGACCGCCGTAGCTGAGTCGAAGTTCGTCGGTCACGTACGCCCACAGCCAGTTGTGGTCGACGATCTCGCCCCACTGACCGGCCTCGCTCATGGCGATCGCCATCTCGCGCAGCACCGCATCCGCAGGCAGCGGGCAGGTCTGTCCGCCGACGGTGGTCATCTTCCGACCGTACTTCGCCAGCGGGGCCAGAACTCCGCCTCGATCTGGGCGTACGTGAATCTGCAGAGTGCCGGATCAGAGGTACCCCCTGCCCATGATCTTGGCTTGGCGGCTCACGACCTCGACTGAGCTTGCCCAGGTGCTTCGCCCCGGCGGGCACCTCCGCCGGGACTCAGCGTTGCGGGCCTTGCGTGACAAGGGCCTTGCCGCCGAGGCGATCACCGTCGTGCCGCGCTCCGCACGAGGGGCCCACGGCAAGGTGGTCTGGTACGTCGAGGTGGCACGTCGGACTCATCCGCTCGTCGGTTCCGGCTGCGTCATGTCGCCGTAGGTCGGTGTTCCCGCGGTGTCGTAGGCGACCTGCACCACGCCGTTGGGGTAGGTGACCGATTCGATCAACCGCAGCGCGGTGGGCACGGTCCCGCCGGCGAACACCTGCTTGCCGCTCCCCAGGAGCAACGGGTAGAGCCACAGTTCCAGACGGTCGACGAGGCCGAATCGCAGCAGTGATTGCACGAGGTCGAGGCTGCCGATGACGTGGACCTCTTCGTGGCGCTCCTTGATCGACGCGACACCCTCGGCAACGGACCCGTCGATGACGATCGAGCCCCGCCAGGCCAGCGGACCGGTGACCGTGCGGCTGGCCACGTACTTCGGGACGCCGTTGAGCAGACCCGTGAACGAGATCTCCTCGGGAGCGGCCGGCCAGTAGTCGGCGAAGATGTCGTAGGTCCGTCGCCCGAGGAGCAGGGCATCCATGGTCTTCGCGTGTTCGAAGACGTTCTCGCCGGCCTCCTGGTTCATCAGCGGTGCCTGCCATCCCCCGTGGGTGAAGCCGCCGTCGCCGTCTTCGCCTGGCATTCCGGGCGCCTGGGCCACCCCGTCGAGCGTCACGAATTCGGTCACGACGAGCTTCCCCATGGCGCCTCCCTCTCGTGTTCGCTGATGCAGCAGTCCTGACCGCAGCCGCGAGCGGAAGTCATCGCGGTCCGCTCCGCACGCGGTCGGTGATACCGATTCGCTGTGCCGCGCGGTCGGCCGGGGCGGGGCCGGCGAGTTGTCGGAGGAGGAGCAGACCGTCGAGGAGCGCGATCGCGGTCTCGGCCTCGGTCCGACGCTCGGCCTCGGTGCCCTGGAAGAACGCGGCGGCCCAGGTGATCCAGGCTTCGACGAGCTGCGGCACGAGCGTGCGGTAGGGCTCTCGCCCGGCAGCGGCGAGGCCGTTTGCTTCGAAGAAGAGTGCGAACACGGCATCGGCGTCGGTTCGGGCGACGACCGGCCAGGCGGCACGCAGCAGCTCGAGATGATCCCCGGCCGGCGAGCCGAACGCGGGCTCGAGGGTCCGCTGGAACCGGGTTCCGATTGACACCAGGACCTCGGTGACGAGCTCGGCCTTGGAGGCGAAGTAATAGACGACGACGCGATCGCTGATGCCGAGGCGCTTGGCGACGCGTCCATACGTGAGCTGGCTCAGTCCGTCGTCGAACGCGAGCGCGAGCGCACCGTCGAGGATCTCCTGCTTGGTGTGCCGATAGCCCATCGGCTTGATCGTAGTGGTCACTGCGATTAGCGTTCCGCAGTGACCACTACAACTCTTCGCCCACCCCGGAGGACCCGATGTCAGTGCTCACCGCGGCCGACGCCGCCGAACTGTTCCGACGCGACCCTGACCGGTTCCTCGACGTCGGTGCCGGCGAAGTCGCCTACCGTCGGGTCGGCAGCGGTCCCGACGTGTTGTTCGTCCACGGCTGGCCGGTCAGCGGCGCGACGTTCCGCACGCTCCTGCCGCACCTGACCGACCACGTCACCTGCCATCTGATCGACCTCCCGGGCAGTGGCTCCAGTCGATTCACCGCCGACACGACACTGTCGGTGGACCAGCACATCGAGAGCGTCCGGCGCGTCGTCGACCTCCTCGAGCTGGACGACGTCGCCGTGGTCGGACACGACAGCGGCGGGATGATCGCCCGCCACGCCGTCGCCGGCGACCCACGCGTGCGCGCGATGGGACTCATCAACACCGAGCAGCCGCACGGGATGAGCTGGCGATTCAGGCTGCTTCTCGCGGCTCGCCACGCACCCGGTCTCGGCGCCGCGTTCGGCTGGGTGGCGGGTCAGCCGCGGGTTCGTCGCATCCCGTTCGTGTTCGGCGACGCGTTCGCCGACGCATCGCTGCTCGACGGCGAGTTCGACGAGTTCTTCCTCGAGCCGCTGCACGATCTGCCCGAACGTCGCGACGCCGCGGTCCGGGTCCTGCGCAGCTTCCGCAAGCAGCACGTGGCGGACCTGGCTGCCTTACACAGGAAGATCACGGTCCCGGTCCAGCTCGTGTGGGGCGACCAGGACCCGTTCTTCCCGCTGGCGGGGGCCGAGGAGATGGTCGCGACGTTCCCCGACGCCCGACTCTCCGTCGTCGAAGGCGCAGGCCTGTTCTCCCACGAGGAGCGCCCGGCAGAGGTCGCGCAGGCCTTGCTCCCGGTCCTCACCGGGAAGCCCTGATCGGGTCGGTCAGCTCGTCGCGAGCGCTGCCGCGCTCCGCGCGTCATCCACGAGGACGACCATCGCCTTGCGGACCTCGTCGCCGGTGGTGCACTCCTCGGGGAAGCCGAGCCGGACGGCCGCACGACCGGCCGGGCTGACCGCGATCATCTCGAAGCCGTAGCGGTCGACGGCCGACATGGTGGCCTCGGTCGTGTCCGGCCGGTGCAGGAGATGCCGGCAGAACAACACCTGCGCGTCGGCATGGTCGGCGTTCATGTGCTCGATGATCCGTGCCGCCGACGACACCAGCGGATCCGGTTCGGCATCGGCGTAGCCGGCCGCGTCGACCCAGCTCATCCGGCCGTAGCCACCGACGTAGCGGATGCTCTCGACGTCGAGGCGGTAGAAGGTGAAGTCGCCGAAATCGATGTAGTACGACGCGGTGGGGTTGCCTGCGAGGTAACGCTCGCGGGCCATGGGCCGGTCGTCGTCGGACACGGTCGACAGCCGACCCATCAAGGTGGCCCGCCCACTCGCGAGCGGGTCGGACCCGTCGGGAACGGGCTCGGTCACGAGCAGACTCGCGCGGGGATCGCGGATGGCGTTCTGGGTGTGTTCGGCCATCAGGCTGACGAAGAACAGCGGGTTCCCGCGATCGTCGAGGCCGTAGCTGGCGACGGAGCCGTAGGGATAGCCCGGCGGATCGGCGGCGAGCGTCGAGAGCGCACCGCGGCTCGCCGCGGCCACGAGGGTGCGACACCGTTCGGCGTGGGAGGGTTCGGGCGGCGGCGGGGCAGTCGAGCCTGAAATCGGTTCGGCGCCGCCTTCGTCGCCGGTCGGAACGTCGTGGCCGGTCGGTCGTTCGGTCATGGGCCAACGCTACGGGCTGGTCGACGCAGAGCCAGACTCCGGTCTACGACCGACCGACCGATTCCTCGCTCGGGAAGAACAGGGCTTCGATCCGCTCACCGAACACCCCGGCGATCTTGAACGCGAGGGGCAGGCTCGGGTCGTACCGATCCCGCTCCAGCGCGTTCACCGTCTGGCGCGACACATCGAGTCGATCGGCGAGGTCGGCCTGACTCCACCCTCTCACCGCGCGGAGCTCGCGCAGCCGGTTCCTCACCGGGCTCGTGCTGCCGCCACGCCGAGCGCGCCGAGCCACGCCAACATGCCTCCGATGAAGGTGATCTGCAGCGACTGACGCGGATCGCCGATGCCGGCTGCGTCGAGGAGCCCGCCGAGCAGCGCAAGCAGCAACGTCGCGCCGAACCCGATCGCCATCGCCTCGAGCTGCACGATCCGCTGGAGCTCGTCGGCCCGGCGGAGGCTTCTGAGCTGGGCCCAGACCAGCCACAACGCGGGCACCATGGGAAGCAAGGACCAGACGACGTTCGCGGTGCTCGCGCCGCCGTCGGGATCCAGGAGGAGCAGGCTCCCCTGCACCACGATCAGCAGCACGACCGCGGGAACCATGTCGCGCAGGGCCGCTCGCTCCCGTGCCGCGTCGCTGGTGCTCTTGCGCTCACGTTCAGTTCCGTCCATGTTCCAATCGTAAAGCACCCTTGTCATTCTGTCAATGGTGCTTTACGCCATGGGCGGAAGATTCCTCCGCCATGACGCCGCTGAAGCCGTTGTCAGAGTGCGGCGACCAGGGCGATGGCCGCACCCGCGGCCAGCAAGCCGGCGGCCACGCTTCCCAACGTGTTGGCGGCGGCCTGGTCGATCGATCCCTGCTCGAGCAGGCGAACGCTCTCGTAGGAGAACGCCGAGAACGTCGTGAACGCACCGCAGAACCCCGTCGCTACCACCGTCGTCGGCAGCGACGTCAGGCCGTGGTACTGCGCGAGCCCGACCACCACGCCGAGGAGGAAGGAACCCGACACGTTGATTACGAAGGTCGCCCACGGGAACGGTCCCGACGTGCGACGCTGGATCCACCCGTCGGCGAGGTAGCGAGACGCGGCGCCGATCGCGCCCGCAACGACCAGCGCCCCGATCAGCACGAGGGCTCCGTGCGGCGCAGGCGTGACGCGATCGCGATGCCCGTGAACGCGGCGACCAGGCCGGCGATCACGCTCCCGATCACGTAGGCCGCGGCAGTCCCGGCTTTTCCGTCCCGGACCAGGAGATCGGTGTCGACCATCACGGTCGAGAACGTCGTGAAGGCGCCGATGAAGCCGACCGCGACGAACGGTCGGATGTATTCGTTCGTCGGCCATCGCTCGACGACGAGCCGCAACACGAACCCGAGGGCGAAGCTCCCCGAGACGTTGACGAGGAAGATCGACCACGGGATCGATCCGGCCGCGGTGGGGAGGATCCGGCTGATCCCGTGGCGCGAGAGGGTCCCCATCGCACCGCCGACCGCGACCGCGAGGAGCGCGAGGAGCCCGGGGGCACCTGATGCACTCGGCGCGTCGGGGTCGACCGGTTCGGTCATCCGATCGCGTCGAACGCGAGGGCGTACAACACCGCTGTGAGCGAGAGCCCGTCGATCATCGCCCCGTCACGGATCAACGACCGGAGGTGGTCCACCGACACCCACTCGACGCGTTCGGACTCCGTCGCGTCGACCGGGTCGCCGACGTGCGTCGCGCCGTCGGCGAGGAAGATGTTGAAGACCTGATCGGAGATCCCGTTCGTCGGCTGGAACCGGACGAGCGGCCGGAGCGGCCCGGGTCGCCACCCGGTCTCCTCCAGGGTCTCCCGCGCCGCGGCGGCTTCGGGCGTCTCGCCGGGGTCGATGCGACCGGCCGGGATCTCCCATCCCCAGGTGTCGGTGATGAAGCGGTGCCGCCAGAGGAGCAGCACCCCGCGGGGCGCGTCGTGGACGACCGTTCCGGCGGCGTGGTTCGGCATGCGCACGACATGGTGTTCGAACCGCTCGCCGCCAGGGATCTCGACATCGGTGAGCGCGAGGCGAACCCACTCGCTCTCGTAGAGCACCCGCTCACCGTGCACCGTCCACCGCATCGCACCGACGCTAGGTGATGACCACACCGCGCGAGGTTTGCCCGGCGCATACCCGGGTACAGCCCTGGGAGCCGAAGGGAGGCTCCACCGTGGAGTTCATACTCTGGATCATCGCCGTCATCCTCGTCGTCTCAGGGATCGTTGCCCTGGTTCGCGGCGCGGTCGTCTACGGGATCGTGTTGATCATCGTCGGGTTGATCGTCGGACCGGGCGGCGTCAGCATCTTCACCTGACGCACCTCACACCGACTGGCGTCACGTCGGAGCGTCAAGGTCCGCTTCGGCCTCAGCTTCGGCTTCCACTCGGACGCGGAGCCGATCCAGCGTGCGGGTGAGGATCCGGGACACGTGCATCTGACTGATGCCGATCGAATCGGCGATCTGCGACTGCGTCCATCCATCCCAGAAGCGGAGCCGGACGATGGTTCGTTCCCGCTCGGGGAGCTCGCCGAGCAGCGACTCGATCAGCAGTCGGTGCTCCACGTCGGCGTGACCGGGGTCCAGGTCGCCCAGCTGCGAGGCCAGGTTGGCGTCACCGTCTTCCCGATCGCCCGTGGGCGCGTCGAGGGACTGGGCGCTGTACGCGCGGTTCGCCTCCATCGCCTCGAGCACGCTCTCCTCGGAGAACCCGGTCGCCTTCGCGACCTCGGCGACCGTCGGAGGTCGTCCGAGTTCCTGGCCGAGCGGACCGATCATGTTCGACACCGCCAGCACGTGCTCCTGGATGCGGCGGGGCACGCGCATCGACCAGGTGGCGTCGCGGAAGTGCCGCTTCAGCTCACCGAGGATCGTGGGAGTCGCGAACGTGGTGAAGGCGAGACCGCGTTCCGGCTCGAAGCGCTCGACCGCCTTGAGCAGGCCGAGCACGGCGACCTGCTCGAGATCGTCGGGGTTCTGTCCCCGGCCGCGGAACCGCCGCGCGAGCTGCGCGGCCAATCCACGATGGTGCTCGATCAGTCGGTTCCGGAGCTCCCGGTCACCGGTTGCCCGGTAGTCGGCGAAGCTCGGAACCGCGTCCTCGGGCGCGGGGGTCGTGGGAGCGGGGCTCATGGGAGCGTGACGCGCTTCACCATCCGAAAGCGGCTCGTGCCGTCGCCGCCGGACAGCTCGTGCTCGTCGACGACCGCAGCCAAGATCGCTGCCGACAGCTCGCTGAGTCGCGGGGCGACGTCGCCCGGGCAGGTGCCTTCGATCTCCACGGCGTCGGCATGAGCGGTGAAGTGGATCCGCAGCGTTCTCGACCCGTCGCCGGAATCGCTGGCGGCCATGATGGCGTGGCAGAGCTCGTCGATCGCGATTCGGAGGTCGTCGACCTCTTCGTAGGCCAGACCGCAACGACTTCCGACATCGGCCGTCGCGATCCGGGCCAGGCGCAGGAACTCCGGCTTCGCCGGGATCGCCAGCAAGATCTCGTCGTCGTCGACCGTCGTCTCGTCGACCGTTGCTCCGACCTCGTCGCCCACCATGTCTCCGCTCCCGCCACCGTGTCGAGACCCACGTCTCCGAGGCCCGGGCCTGGTGCCCCGGGCGTCGACGTCGGTCGTGGGTTCATTCCGTCATTCTGCTACCGGCCGCAACCTGCCGACAGGGAAGACGGTCCGGGGGCCGGACGGTACGGGCAGTACGGCGGGAGCCCGACCCCCGGACCGAATCACGGAACGCGTCCCTCGCCGCGTTGGTTCGCGCCGCGTTCCACCATCTCTTCGTAGTGCTCGCCCACTTCAGGATCCAACGGCGCATTGGAGTCGGCCGCTCGCTCCTCGGCGTCGGTGGGCCCAGGTCCCGCTGCCGCGGTGACGTCGGCTTCTGCGGCTTCCTCGTCCCGGGTGTTCGCGTCGGGTCGCGTACGTGCTGATTCCTGGTCGCTCATCGGTTCCTCCTGGCCTGAGCGGCCCGGCTCGACCGCTGATCCTCCCCGTACCCAACCCGTCGTCAGCCGAAACGAGTTGTGAGGTAGATCGCGCATCAACCCCTGCATCGGAGGGTAGAGACGTCGCATGGAATGGTCGGGGGACGGTCCGTCGGACCGCAGAAACCGGGTGATCCCCCTCGAAATCACCTACGGTCCCTGATGATGGAGGATCGCGTGGAGACGGTGCTGCCGGCGACATCGGCGAGTCCCGGCGTGGCCCGTCGGTTCGTCGGCGCGGCGCTTCGCCGGTGGGACACCGATCCGGGCACCGTCGACGCAGCCCAGCTACTGGTGAGCGAGCTCGTCACCAACGCCGTCGTGCACGCGGGTTCCGACGTGCGGCTGGCGGTGAGCGTACGGAATGCACGGATCCGGGTCGAGGTGACCGATCACGACGACCGACCCCCGCAGATGCAGACGATGCGGGCCGACTCGCTCGGTGGCCGCGGGCTCGGGATCGTCGACGGCCTTGCCGATTCCTGGGGTTCGGATCCCCGCCGGGACGGGAAAGCCGTGTGGTTCGAGCTCGCCCGGTGACCCCACCGGGTTTCCATGCCTTCCTCCACGGGTAGGACTCTTGAAGAATCCACGGCGGAGAACGGGCAGGTGTGCAGATGAACCAGCAGCTCGACGGTGACGCTACCGATGGGCCGGCGGCGTTCTCCCGATCCGTCGGCCCCGACGGTGTGCCAGTCCTGACCGCGCGCGGCGAGATCGACGTCTACACCTCGCCCGACTTCCGCCGCGAGCTCCAGACGCTCCTCGGGGTCGACGCCACACGCGTCGTCGTCGACTTCGGTGCCGTCGACTTCATCGACTCATCCGGCCTGGGAGTGCTCGTGGGCGCGCTCAAGCGGATGCGGGAGCGCGGCGGCGCGATCGTCCTGCGCGCGATGACGCCGTCTACGAAGAAGGTCTTCGACATCACCGGACTCACCGACCTCTTCACCGTCGAGCCCTGACCCGTCGGCGTTCAGAACCGGGCCGATGATGACGCCCCTGACGCTCCGCGCGCGGCTCCTCCTCCTCGCGGCGGGCTTCGTACTCCTGATCGGGCTCGGCGCGGCCACGATCACGGCGCGCACGATCGAGCGCGACCATCGGCGCGACGTCGAGTCACAACTCGTGATCGCTCGCGAACGCGTGGCCCAGCTGGCGGTCGCCCACATCGACCAGGAGACCGGCCAGCGCGGCTATCTCATGGCGTCCGACCCGACGTTCCTCGAACTGTACGAACGGACTCGCGCCGATGCCCGCCGGCTCACCTCGGAACTCGGTCGTCTCGCCGGAACCCGGTTCACGCCCGAGCTCGCGGCGGT
Organism: Acidimicrobiia bacterium; assembly: GCA_038222385.1. Lineage (GTDB taxonomy): Bacteria > Actinomycetota > Acidimicrobiia > IMCC26256 > JANYLB01 > JANYLB01. The sequence continues at coordinate 1,307 of JBBRHS010000068.1, read as the reverse complement.
CGTACTCGCCTCCCGGACCTGGGATCGGAACAGTGAGCAGACCGTTGTGGCGCAGCGCCTCGGTCAGCCGATCGACCCGGTGGCGATCGAGAACGGCAAGCTCCTGTTCGACACCCTCCGGGACCGGGTCGACGCACTCCAGCAGGTCGTCGACACATCGGCGCGGCGCGCCGCTGAAGCCACGAACCAGGCCCGTACCTCGATCAACGCCGCGTTGGTCATCATGCTCACCATCGCGGTCGTGCTCCTCGCGGTCGTGGCGGTACTCGTCCGGCGCTGGATCACGGATCCGGTCTCCGGCATCGCCGGTGCCGTTCGACGGGTCCGGGCCGGCGCGCTCGACGAGCCGGTGCCCGCCTTGGGTCCACCCGAGATCGCCGGGCTCGCGCGCGACGTCGAAGAGATGCGGATCCGACTCTCGCAGATGGCGATCGACGCCGAGCGATCGCGTGAATCGATCGAACAGAACGCCACGGTGGTCCTGACCCTCCGGGCCAGTCAACGCCCCGACGTGGGCGAGCTGCCGGCCGGCTGGTCGGCGGCCGCCGACATCCGACCCGCGGAAGGCCTCGTCGCGGGCGACTGCGCCGATGTGGCGCGGCTCGACGATCACACGGTTGCGGTGCTCGTCGTCGACATCTCCGGCCACGGCCCGGTGGCAGGGATCCTCGCGCTGCGCTGCAAGGAGCTGCTCCGATCCGCGCTCTCCCTCGGCGCCGAGCCCGGCGACGCCCTCGAATCGACCGCCGGCCAGCTGGGCAGCCTCGGCGACGAGACGTTCCTCTCGGCGATCGCGGTGGTGATCGACATCCGCGACGGCTCGATGCGCTACGCCAATGCGGGCCACCCGCCGGCGCTCGTGTGCCACCGCGACGGCGCCACCGTGCCGCTACCACCCACGGGTCCGATCATGGGCCCGTTCACGAGCACGTGGAGTACGGGCCGAGCCGTGCTCGGCCCCGGGGAGAACCTCGCGGTGTACACCGACGGCATCATCGAGGCGCGGCTCGACGGCGTGATGTTCGGACCGGAACGCCTCGCCGAGCTCGTCGGCACGAGCGACTGCGAAGATGCGCCGGCCATCGTCGAACGGCTCCTCGACAACGTCGAGGCGTTCACTCCGGGACGACTGCAGGACGACGCGACGATCGTCGTGATCTGCCGCCCCGTCAGCTGATTCCCGTGGGCGGGACCGAGGTCGCCTCACCGTGCGAAGCGTCCCTGCGCCAGACCGACGCGTTCGCGACCGTCGCGGCGACGACGAGTCGACCGAGGAGATAGCTCCACAACAACAGGGCGAGCGCCAC
>JBBRHS010000067.1:0-10760 GCA_038222385.1 Acidimicrobiia bacterium | reverse complement strand
ACCGAGGCGACGATCCTGCACGCCGACCTCGATGCGTTCTTCGCCTCGGTCGAGCAACGCGACGATCCCCGGCTGCGCGGCCGGCCGGTGATCGTCGGGGGCGGAGTCGTCCTCGCCGCGAGTTACGAGGCGAAGGCGTTCGGGGTCCGCACTGCGATGGGCGTCGGGCAGGCCCGCGCGCTGTGCCCGCGGGCGATCGTGGTGCCGCCCCGCATGTCGGCCTACTCCGATGCCAGCCGGGCGGTGTTCGAGGTCTTCGCCGACACGACCCCGCTCGTCGAAGGCATCTCCATCGACGAGGCGTTCCTCGACGTCGGTGGTCTGCGCCGGGTGTCGGGCCCACCGGTCGACATCGCGCGGCGACTGCGGAGCGATGTGGCGGCGCGGGTGGGTCTCCCGATCTCGGTCGGTGTGGCGAGGACGAAGTTCCTCGCCAAGGTCGCGAGCGCGGTCGCGAAGCCCGACGGCCTGTTGGTCGTGGCTCCCGAGCAGGAATCGGCGTTCCTGCATCCACTGCCGATCGAACGGATCTGGGGAGTCGGCCCGGCGACGGCAGCGAAGCTGCACGATCGCGGCTTCTCGACCGTCGGATCGATTGCGGCACTCTCGCCGGGCGCCCTGACCTCCATGCTCGGGCGGGCTTCGGGTCTCCATCTGCACGCCCTCGCCCACCATCGCGACCCCCGACCGGTGCAGGTCGGTCGTCGACGGCGATCGATCGGATCGCAGCACGCATTGGGTCGTGGACCACGATCACCCCGCGAGATCGACACGGTGCTCGTCGGCCTGGTCGACCGGGTCACGACCCGGATGCGTGCGGCCGACCGCGTCGGGCGCACGGTCGTGCTGCGCTTGCGCTTCGACGACTTCAGCCGCTCGACCCGTTCACGCACCCTTCCGCACGCGACAGCCCAGACGCGCGCGATTCTCGCGACGGCGCGCCGGCTCCTCGCGGCGGCCCAGCCGTTGATCGAACGCGGGGGCATCACGTTGATCGGGATCGCGGTCGCGGGGGTCGCCGACGACGACGCGGTGCAGCTCGAGTTGCCGTTGGACCGGTGCAGCACCGACGCACTCGACGAAGCACTCGACGACGTGGGCGACCGCTTCGGTCCGACCGCCCTCACCCGAGCCGTGCTCCTCGGCCGCGACCGTGTCGTGATGCCGATGCTTGCCGACTGACCCCGCAGAACCACCGGTGACCTGGCGGTTGTCACCACCACGAACGCCAGATACTGTCATTCGTACTGCCACTTCCTGCGGAGGAGCGCGATGGCCGGCACCGAGGTCCGCTACGGCTCGATCGACTTCGACCCGGCACGCCTCCAGGCCCAACACAACCACTGCGAGCAGGCGATCGCCGACACAGCCGACATCCCGGTGGCGCACACTCCCTCCGGCGGGTACGGCGACACGTTCCCGGCCCCGGTCCTCGCCGGGTGCACCGAACGCCTGCCTCCGGATGCGCCCGACCTGCGCGGGATGTGGAAGGTCGTGGCGGTCGAGGTCGAGGTCGACGGCGACGGCGCTCCACAGACTGCGCCACCGGAGCACCGGGCCTACCGGCACTTCGAGCGCATCGAACAGTGCGGAAACCGTCTCGTGGTCACGGCCGGCGGGGTGATCCACGACATGCGGTGCGACGGCACGGAGGAGAACGGCGTGCACGACGTCGCCGAGTTCGACTTCACGACCCCGATCACGGTGGTCGCCACGTTCGAAGACCGCGTGCATGTTCTCCGACCGGTCGGCCTTCCCGGCATCGAGGTGAGGCGACGACTCGACGGCGACGACATGCTCTGGTCCTACGCGGGCAACTTCGTCGCCCGCTTGGAACGCCTCGGCGGCCCCGACTCCGCGCCTCCCGATGCCTGACCGACCGCCCGACGGCCGCCCCGCGTGGGTCGCGTTCCACTTCGACGTGATGTGCCCGTGGGCGTACCAGGCCTCGGTGTGGATCCGCGCCGTGCGCGACCAGGTCCCGCTCGAGATCGACTGGCGCTTCTTCTCGCTGGAGGAGATCAACCGGGTGGAAGGCAAGAAACACCCGTGGGAACGTCCGTGGTCGTACGGATGGGGGATGCTCAGGGTCGCGGCGCTGCTCCGACGATCGTCGATGGACGATTGCGACCGCTTCTACGCGGTGGCAGGTCACGCGCTGCACGTGGAGGGGCGCAAGCCCCACCGACCTGAGGTCGCAGCCGAGTTGCTCGCCTCGATCGGCCTCGATCCCGGACTGGTCGACGCCGCGATCGCCGACACGACGACGCACGACGACGTGCACCGCGACCACGACGAAGTCGTGCGCCACGGAGGGTTCGGCGTGCCGACCCTCGTGTTCGACGACGGCAGTCACCTGTACGGTCCGGTGATGACACCACCGCCGGCCGGCGACGACGCGTTGGCGCTCTGGGATCTCGTGCTCGCCACCCGGAGGTTCCCGCACCTCTACGAATTGAAGCGCCCGAAGACCGACGCCGACATGGCGTTCATCGCCGATCAGTTCGCGCCGTATCTCTCGGCGCGAGACTGGCAGACCCGGGAGAAGCCGGCCCGATGAGCACGCGCACCGAGATCGTCGCCAACCTCGACGAGTGCTGGACGTCGTCGAGTGCACTTGCCCGCGACCTCACCCCCGATGACTGGACCACGCAGTCGCTCTGCCCGAACTGGACGGTGCAGGGCGTCTTCGCGCACCTCACCGCGATCGAGGAGGTGCTGCTCGGGTGGTGGCCGACCGGGCCGACGGATCCTCCCCCCTTCGCCGCGATCCCCGCGATCCACGAAGAGCTGGCCGACGCGCCGACGACGACCGTGATCCAACGCTTCGACACGATCGTCGACCGGCGGAGAGCCGAACTCGCAACGATGGACGACGTCGCGTTCGCCACCCCGTGCATGACTCCCGTGGGACCGGCGACGTACGGGCGGTTCATGGCCATCCGGGTGTTCGACTGCTGGGTCCACGAACGAGACATCCGCGTCCCGCTCGGGCTCACCGGTGACGACGGCGGATCGGCGGCCGAGATGGCACTCGACGAGGTGCGCGGATCGCTCGGTTACATCGTCGGGAAGAAGATCGGCCTGCCCGACGGCATGGGCATCGCCTTCGAGCTCACCGGGCCGGTGCGCGAGCAGCTCTTCGTGCGGGTCGACGGCCGCGCCGCGGTGGTCGACGAACTGCCGCATCGCGACGCCACAGTGACGACCGACTCGCTCACGTTCATGCTCCTCGCGTGCGGTCGGATCGATCCCGAGGCCGCCGTGGCCGACGGCCGGATCACCTGGTCGGGAGACGACGACCTCGGCGCCCGCGCCGCCCGCAACCTCCGCTTCACGATGTGAGGAGACAGCAGTGAGCGACGTCGTCCGCACACCCGACGGCCGCTTTGCCGCGATCGGCTGGTCGTGGGAACCCCACTACCTCGAGCACGACGATCCGGAACACGGCCCGCTCCGCCAGCACTTCCTCGACGAGCGACCCGACGGACCCGGACGGGGGACGTTCCTGCTGCTCCACGGTGAACCGACGTGGGCGTACCTGTACCGGGACTGGATCGCGCCGCTCGTCGATGCCGGTTTCCGGGTGGTCGTGCCCGATCACTTCGGTTTCGGACGGTCCGACAAGCCCGTCGACGACGAGTGGTACACGATCGCCCGGCACCGCGCCGCGCTCGCGCACCTGATCGCGGCCCTCGACCTGCACGACATCCACCTCGTGGTGCAGGACTGGGGTGGACCGATCGGACTGTGCACCGCGGTGGCCGACCCCGCTCGCTACGCGCGGCTGTTCATCCTCAACACGTGGCTCCACGAAGACGGGTTCGAGTACTCCGACGGTGTCCGCGCCTGGCGACAGATGGCCCTCGACCCCGAAGCCCTCGGCGGTGACATGCCGACCGGCGCCATCGTCGCGGGGACGATGCGCCGACCAGGGCACGACTCGGCCGCGCTGGCGGCCGCGTTCGACGCGCCGTACCCGGATGCCGCATCGAAGGCGGGGGCCCGTCGGTTCCCGTTCTGCATCCCGTTCGGCGAGCCGGCGCTCGGCGACGCCGACGTCCAGGCGGCCGCGCGCGCGGCGTTGCGTTCGTGGGACGCGACGCCCGTCCACGTCGCGTTCGGTGACGAAGACGTGGTGTTCCCGTGGACCTGGGCCGAGCGGTGGGCCGCGGAGATCCCCGGCGCGTCACTCGATCGGATCGAGGGCGCCGGCCACTTCGTGCAGATCGACGCGCCCGCCGACTGCCTCGGGATCATCCGCGCCCACGTCGACGGTTAGGCCAGCAGCGAACGGGTCACGACCCGGAAGAGAGTCCCCGCTCTGGGTCCTGACGGTTGCGAAGCGCGAGGAGGAGTGCGCCGAGTCCGAGCGCGCCGGCACCCACCCCGATCGACTCGCCGAGCGAGACCCCGGTGGTGGGCAACGAGCCCGACGACGGGTCGACCCCGACGGCATCCGTGGACGAGAGGATCGCTGCCACGGAGGCCCAACGACGGTCGACCGACACCACGCCCGCGTCGAAGAAGCCGGCCGCGACGACACCCGGCACCGTGAACGACACCGGTTGGCAGAGGCAGCAGATGTGGATCCGGCCGGCCACAGCGTCGGCTTCGGACGCGAAGATCTTGTTCGCGGCATGACGGTGGCAGGCGTTGCACACGCAGCGGAGCTTGCCGTTGGGTCCGACGGGGTAGCCCCATTCGGCGTCGAGGCGCCACACCGTCGTGTCGGAGTCGGCCGCACCCGCGGAACGGATCGGTCCGATCGTGGCCAGGGCGAGTGCCGCGCCGCCCGCGACCGCGCCGACGCGGAAGAACGACCTCCGATCGAGGTCCCCGTTCGACTCCTGGCTCGACACTGCGGCTGCTCCTGTGCGATGACGGTCTGTTCGGCGCGGAGCGTCGTCGGGCCGCCCCGGTCTGGGGGCCGCGTCTGTTCCGTCGGACGGATGTCCCACCGGACCCCGTGCTGGGGTCGATGCGGACCGACTCTCCGATCCGGCAGCCGCCATGACGCGGGCGAACCCGCGCACACGGCGGCGCCGGATCGGAGCGCGACATCCGCACCGATCCCAGTCGTGGGCCCGGCAGGACACCCGCCTCTCGAAACAGACGCAGCATCCACACCGGGGCCGACCGAGCGACCCTCTTGGCATCGGAGGGTTCTTCGGCGGTTTCCACTGGTTACTGAAGCCCAAGCCGGCGATTGGTGCAGATGCACCACCTCCGGTGATGGTCGATTCGCCCGAACGCGACCGGACGTACCGAACCGGCGTCGGTATCGTGAGGGTTGTCCACCACCGAGATGCCGAGGAGAGCAATGGCGAACCCGGTCCTGAGCGACAAGCGGTTCACGACCACCGCCGACACCTTCGAGTCCGGTTGGGCCGCCCCGGCCCGGGCCGGCACCGCGACGCAAGCGCCGCCGGGGGTGCCGCCGACCACGACGTCGACGACCGAGACGATGGGCGTGAACGGCACCTTCGCGAAGACCTTCTTCCTCTGGGTGCTCCTCGTGGCCGGCGGTGCGTTCGGTTGGTCGCGCGTCACCGAGGACCCGGTGGGCAACCTCACGATCCCCGGTTGGATCTGGATCGCGCTCTTCGTCGCGTTCGGGCTCGCCCTCGTCTGCATGTTCGTTCCCAAGGTCGCGCCCGTCGCCGCGCCCGCCTACGCGATCGTCGTAGGGGTGTTCCTCGGCGCGCTGTCACGCGTGTACGAGGCGCAATGGAGCGGCATCGTGCTCCAGGCGGTGCTCGCGACGCTCGCGGTGTTCGTCGTGTGCCTCGTGCTCTACATGAGTGGCGCGGTGAAGGTCACGAACAAGTTCATCTTCGTGGTGATCGCCGCGACCGCCGGGATCTTCGTCCTCTATCTCGCGACGTTCCTGCTGTCGATCTTCGGCGTCGACATGAACTTCTGGAACGAGCCGACACCGCTCGGGATCGGCATCAGCGTCGTCATCTGCTTCGTCGCCGCCCTCAACCTGTTCCTCGACTTCGAGTTCATCCGGCGGATGGTCGTGGCCGGGGCGCCGAAGCAGATGGAGTGGTACGGCGCGTTCGGCATCACGGTCACGGTCGTGTGGCTCTACCTCGAGATCCTGCGTCTGATCTCGCTCCTGCGCCGGTAGGGCAGCGGCACCACCCACCTGGCGCGAGACCGCGCGTCACGACATCGAGAGCATCGTCCCGACGTGGGCCATGAAGCGGAGCGCGCTCGCCATCGCGGCGACGAAGACCGCGTCGTCGGGCTCACCCTCCCAGTCGAAACGCCACTCGTACGGGCGGTCGTGGTGGTCGGGTTGGTGTTCCCCGACCCACACCAGCCGTCCGGCTTCCGAACCGTCGGGGGCGACGAACCGATGGCCGAGCACGCGACCCCCCAGGCGCTCCCCCCGGGAGAACCAGCGGCGTTCCCGACGGGCGCGCTCGTCGTCGGATTCGGGCCGGATGAGGTCTTCCAGCGTCCACGAGCGGTCCGCCGCGCGCGCGATCGCGCCTTCCCACTTCCCCCATCCGGTCCCAGTCCCGTCGCGTGCGACACCCTCACCGAGCAGGACGCCGTCGAGGTCCTCGTACCGGTAGTCCGTCCACGCGATCCCGGGATGATCGACACGCCCGACGCCGGGCCACGACACACCGGGCGGCGCCGGCTGCAGCACCTCCGCCGTGCTGAGGAGCCCGTTTCCGTGCGGATCGGGGCGGACGGCACTGGCCCACGAGATGGCGAGGACGGCGCGGCCCCCGGCGTCGGTGACCGTCGGGCCCGGAACACCCGGCCGTTGGGGCACGACGCCGGTGCGCTTCGTGATCGCCTTCTGCTCCGCGGCCGACCATCGTTCCGGGACCGATGCACGATCGAAGGGCCGGATCGTCCACGTCGTCATCACGGGTTCCCCGACTCGATCATGCTTCCCGGATCGTATCCGCGGGCCACGCGATTCACGGCTCCCATGGGGCCATCGGCTTGCCGGTTTGGTCGGCGTCGGGTCGGGCACAATGAGGCCATGCAGCATTCGCGCACGCGCGCCCTGTTCGTCGTCGTGTTCGTCGCCCTCCTCGTGGCCGCCGGGTGCGGGAGCGATTCGAAGACTTCGTCGGGTGCCGGTGGGTCGAGCTCGAGCAGCTCGTCGACGAGCTCGACCACCATCCCGTCGACGGAGCAACCCACCACCGCGATCTGGCCGTTCGCCGAGAGCACGACCCGCTACTCCGAGCCGGAGGCCGCCGCAGCAGGCTTCGCGATCGACTACCTCGGCTTCGTCACCCCGGTGATGGGTGCGTTCGCGGCCGGCGACAACCGATCGGGTGAGGTCACGGTGCAACCGACAGCGTCGGGACCGGTGACGACGGTCGCGGTCCGGCAACTGACGAATGACGACACGTGGTGGGTGCTCACGGCAACGACGCCGAACCTGCAGGTGGAGGCCCCGGCCGCGAACACCTCGATCACCACACCGGTGACGATCAGCGGTCAGAGCACCGCCTTCGAGGGCACGGTGTCGGTCGAGATCCGCCAAGACGGCACGGCCACCCCGGTCGGTTCCGACTTCGTCACCGGCGGAGCGAACGGTGAATTCGGTCCGTTCTCGAAGGCGATCGCCTTCACCACACCGACCGCGACCGTCGGTGCGATCGTGCTGAAGACGTTCGGTGGGGAGAACGGCGTCGTCTGGGAGACGAGCGTGGTCCGCGTGCGGTTCGGCTGAATCAGCTTGCCGCGCGCGGCGCGTACATGATCACGGCCACACCGACCAGGCAGATCACGGCACCGACGATGTCGTAGCGGTCGGGCTCGAAGCCGTCGACGAGCACGCCCCATGCGAGCGATCCGGCCACGAAGATCCCGCCGTAGGCCGCGAGGATCCGGCCGAAGTTCGCGTCGTCCTGCAGGGTCGCGACGAACCCGTAGGCCCCCAAGGCCACGATCCCTGCGCCGATCCACGCGACGCCGCGATGTTCGCGCACGCCCTGCCACACCAACCAGGCACCGCCGATCTCGGCGACCGCCGCGACCACGAACAGGGCAAGCGATCGAAGTACCGACATCGTCTTTCCGCCTCTGGCTACCACTCGGAGCGGTTCCCTCGCCGACCGTTGCGGTGCATGATTCCATGGATCATCGAGGTCCGAGAGAACCCGAGGTGTGACGGCGATCGAGACCGATGGGTCTCCGCGAGGAACGGTGACCTGAAACGGGCGTGACCCCTCGAGTCGGTCCCGCCACATCGGAGGCATGCCGGTCAGAATCACGGCGTGGCCGATGGGGCGAAGCGCCGGGATGCGATCGACGTCGCGCGGATCCTCGCGCTGTTCGTGGTCATCCTGGGCCACCTGAGCCTCGCGGTCATCGACCGGCCCGACGATGCGGTCAGAGGTACGAACCTCCTGGCCCTGTACCCCGGGTGGGCATGGGTGACAGTGGCCTCCCCGATGGCGGTGTTCTTCGCCGCGGCGGGCTGGGCCAACGCGCGAGGCTCGCTCGACACGGCGATCGCGCGACTTCGGACCATCGTCGGCCTCGGGGCGGTGGTCGTGGTCACGTGGTCCGTGGCCGTCGTCGTCGCTACCGTCGTCACCGGCGGACCCGGGGTGATCGGCTCCGGCGCCCGCATCGCGACCCAGCCACTGTGGTTCCTCGCCGCATACATCCCGCTCGCCGCAATGGGATCGCCGCTTGCTCGTCTCGCAGATCGCCACCCCCTCGCTTCGGTGACGGTGTGCCTGGGCGGCGCTGCGCTGTTGGACGCGATGTCGTTCGCGTGGGGGGCGCCCCGCGGGGTCGCGTGGCTGGGCTTCCTGTTGGTGTGGGCGACGCCATGGCTGGTGGGCGCGTGGTGGCGGGCGCGGTGGGAGTCGGGCGGGTTCGCCGAACGGAAGGTGGGCGCGTCGCTGCTGGTGGGCTTCGGGCTCGTCGGGCTCGCGCTCGTGGCGTTCGCCGGCTACGACGCCGCCTTGATCGACGCGGTGAAGGGGGGACGGTCGAACACCACCCCGCCGACGCTCTACACCGCGGTCGCAGGTCTCGCCCAGGTCGGCCTGCTCATGATCGTCGCCCGACCACTCGACCGCCTCGGACGTCGTTGGCGCCCGCTCTGGGACCGACTCGGCGAGGCCGCGATCGGCATGTACGTCTGGCACCTCACCGCACTCGCGCTGTGCGGAGGCCTGATCGCCGTGGGGATGCCGGTGCCCGAACGCCTGACCGCTTCCTGGTGGGTCACTCGCCCGATCTGGTTCGCGACAGTTCTCGGGCTGACCGCCTTGTTGGTCGCCGCGACCGCGGCGGCGCGTGGCGCCCTCGCCGCAAGGCAGCCGCGCCGCATGGCGGTCGTGCCGGCTCGCGGCATCTGCGGGCTCGTTGTCGCGACTGCCGGTGCCGCCTTCGTGGGTCTCCGCGGTCCGGCCACGGTCGGCACTGCTCTCGGGTGCGCCGTGCTCTTCGTCGGGGCCGACGCGCTGCTCCGCCCGGCGACCGCGCCGGTGGAGAGCGGTACCGTCACCCGATGACGACTCGGACCCGCACCGTGCAGCTCTCGATCTCCCTCGCCTCGTTCAGTGCCGACGATCCGAACGGATGGTCGCAGCTGCGTGGGCAGGTCCGGGTGGCGGAGGTCTCGGGCATCGACCGGGTGGTGGTGTCGGACCACGTCGTGTTCGGCGAGAACCTCGAGGCGTACGGCGATCCGTCGCTCGGCGGCACCGCGGGCGGTCGCCAGCCCACCGGTCCCGACGGCCACTGGCTCGAACCCTTCACCCTGCTGACGTGGATCGCCGGACGCACCGATCGGGTCCGGCTCGGAACGAACATCATGATCGCTGCCCTCCGGCGGCCGGTGGTGCTCGCCAAGGAACTGGCCACGCTCGACGTCCTCTCCGGGGGTCGCGTCGATCTCGGCGTCGGCGTCGGTTGGCAGCGGGAGGAGTACGAGGCGGCCGGGCTCGACTTCGATCGACGCGGTGCGCTGCTCGACCACACCCTCGCGGTCTGTCGGACCCTCTGGACGGAACCGGTCGCGTCGTTCGACGACGAGTTCCTCAGCTTCGAACGGATCCACCAGATGCCCAAGCCCCTGCAGGCGGGCGGCGTACCGATCTGGGTCGGCGGGGCATACAACGCGCGCGTCGTGCGCCGTCTCGCGGCCTACGGATCCGGATGGATTCCCTGGGGACCGGCCGCGGCCGACCTCGCGACGCACATCCCGCTCGTGAAGCAGGGACTGGCCGACGCGGGCCGCGACGACTCCGACGCGCTCCAGGTCGTGGGCACGTTGCCGCTCGTGCGCGAGGGCGCGACGGTCGACCTCGACGCCACCATGGAGGCGACGAGTGCACTCGTCGATGCGGGCGTCACCGATTTCCGCACGCGATGGGGCCGTTCCGGCGACCCGTCGGCCGACGAAGATCACCTCACCGCGCTGGCGCAGACCTTCCACGCCACGTTCTGAGCAGCACCGTCGGCGACCCAGCTCGACGGGCGGGTCAGCCGCGGCGGGCGATGTACTTGGCGTAGCCGTCGGCGAGAGCGCGCAGGTCGGGGTCGGCCTGGAACAGGGGCTCGAACTTCTCCCGGGCCTGCTCGCGCTTGGCGGGGAAGTACTCGGTGGGCCAGTAGCCCTCGTGGGGGCGGTACTGCTTCAGCACGTTCCGGGCGACGGTCGACTTGTGCACCTCGTCGACACCGTCGGCGATGCCCATCGTCGGCGCGGCGGCGTACATGGCCTGCAACGGCGTGAGGTTCGTGGTGCCGAGGGA
>JBBRHS010000066.1:0-10785 GCA_038222385.1 Acidimicrobiia bacterium | reverse complement strand
GCTCGCGATGATGCGAGACATGCTCCTGGCGATGGACCCGCCGCGGCACCTCGACCACCGCCGCAACGTCGCACCCCGGTTCACGCCGGCCGTCATCGGTGATCTCGAACGACGGATCCGGGCAATGTGTCGTGCGATCTTCGACCGCATCGACGACGGTGCGACGGTCGACTTCGTGCACGACGTGTGCGCGCAGCTGCCGTCGCAGGTCGTCGGCGAGCTGGTCGGTATCCCGCGCGAGGACTGGCCGAAGATCCACGCATGGTCGGAGCAGAACTCGGGCGGCCAGGACCCCGACATCGCCGCGAGCTCCGGCGACGATGCCATGAGCGCCACGATCGAGATGGCGATGTATGCCATCGAGCTCGCCGGACGTCGGCGCGCCGAACCGGCCGACGACCTCATGAGCTACATGCTCACCTGTGAGGTCGACGGGCACGCGATGAGCGACATCGAGTTCGGGAGCTTCTTCGTGCAGCTCGTGACGGCCGGGAACGACACGACCCGCACGATGCTGTCGTCGGGGCTGCTCGCGCTCCTCCAGCACCCGGAGCAGCTGGCCGCGCTGCGCGCCGACCCGACGCTCATCCCGCCGGCAGTCGAGGAGATCCTGCGGTGGGCGAACCCGCTGCACTACTTCCGCCGCACCGCGTCGGAAGCGGTCGAGCTCGGCGGACGGTCGATCGCCCCGGGTGAGAAGCTGGCGATGGTGTACACGTCGGCGAACCGCGACGAAGCGGTCTTCGCCGACCCGCACCGGTTCGACATCACGCGGGATCCGAACCCACACCTCTCGTTCGGCACCGGCGAGCACTTCTGCCTGGGCGTCCACCTCGCCCGGATGGAAGGCCGGGTGTTCTTCGAGGAACTGTTCGCCCGGTACTCGACGATCGAACTGGTCGGCGAGCCGCTGCGTCAACGCTCCAACCTCAACAACGCGCTCAAGGCGCTGCCGGTCACCCTCCGCGCCTGACCGGTCTCCCTGCCGCCGACGCCGTCAGGTGGTCGGCGGGGGAGGCAGCGTCGTCGTGGTGGTCGTCGTGGTCGACGTGCTGGTCGTCGTCGTCGAGGTGGACGTGCTGGTGGAGGTCGACGTGCTGGTCGATGTGCTCGTGGTGGTGGTCGGTCCGGTGCTCACCTTCAGCACCACGACGGAACCCTTCGGCGCCTTGGAGTTCTGGGCCGGCGACTGTTCGAACACGAGGTTCTCGGCGAACTGGTCGTTCGCGACGTTCACCGTCCTGGGGCTCAATCCCTCAGCGAGGATCGCGGCCTGGGCTGCGCCGACGGGCAGGCCCACCACCGCAGGTACGGTGACCTGCGCTTTCTCGCTCTCGTCGTCACGCGAGACGGCCCACACCACGAGCCCGGCGACCACGAGCCCGATGACCACCAGCGCGCCGACGATCCAACCGGTCGTGTTCGACCTCTTCTCCGGTTCAGCGGCCGGGACCGCGGGCAGGATGCTGGTCTTCGCCTCCGGAACCGTGGTGACCACCACCGGTGCCGTCGCACCGACCACCGGAACCGCCAGGGTGGCCGAGAGGCGGTGGAGATCCGCCGCAACGTCGGCACCGCTCGCGTACCGACGCGCGGGTTCGGTCTCGAGGAGCCGTTCGATGATCCCGTCGAGGGCGAGAGGCACTCCGTCGGCATGGGTCGAGGGCGGCGCCGGCCGCTCCCGTAGCTTGCGTTCGGTGAGGGTGACGACGTCGGCACCCACGAACGGCGGAGTGCCGGTGACGGCTTCGTAGAGGATCGCACCGAGCGCGTACAGGTCGCTGCGCGCGTCGGCGGGGCGACCCTGGAGTTGCTCCGGCGCGGCGTACTGGGCCGCGGTCACGCCTGCACCCGCGCTCGCGAACCCGGCGAGGCCGGCTGCGGCGGTGCCGAAGTCGCAGATCTTCACGTCGCCGTTGCGCGAGAGCAGCACGTCGCTCGGCGTGAGCCCGCCGTGCACGACCCCGGCCCGGTGCGCGCCATCGAGACCCTCCGCGACCGCGGCGCCGATCGCAGCCGCGCGATCAGGGGAGAGGCGGCGCGACTCCCGGAGCGTGTCGGCGAGGTTGGTGCCGTCGACGTACTCCATGGCCACGAACACCGAACCGGCGTCTTCGCCCCAGTCGTAGACGGTCACGACATGGGGGTCGCGCACCGTGGCCGAGGCGGTGGCCGCCCGGCGGAATCGCTCGACGACTTGGGGGTCGGCGGCGAGGTCCGGTGCGAGCACCTTGATCGCCACCGGCCGGTCGAGATCGCGGTCGTGGCCGAGGAACACCTCGGCCGCCGGGGATGCCGCGAGGCGCTCGCGCAGTTCGTAGCGTCCGGCGAGTGGTCCGGGGGGTACTGAGGTCATGCCGCGGACGGTAGCCGCGGCGACGCGGCGAGAGCCGGATCACTCCGGCCGGGCGCGTTCGGCCTCGTCGATCGCGGCCTGACGGTCGATGCGGAGGTCGGCGGTGAGGAAGTCACCCGCTTCGGGCAACGCCACGATCAGCTCCTCGAGCCGTTGCCAACTCGCGGTGAGCCGGGCCCCGCGAAATCCGAGCACGTGGCCGCCGGCGCTGCGGTCGTCGGCCAGGAAGTGGAAGTGGTACCCCGCGACGTCGAAACGCGAGGCGTACTCGGGTGACCAGAAACCGACGACCGTGCCGCGCGCGTCGTCGACGTGCCACTCCGACTGCTGCTCGCTCGCGGCTGCGAGCGGCGTTCCTTCCGCGACCCTACAGGCGGCCCGGAGGTGCATCGTGTCGAACGTGCCCTCGAGGCGGAACGCGAAGAAGTGATTCGCGGTGTCGCGCTCGCGGTCGAGACGCGTGCACAGAGCGTCGAGGTGGTCGGCGGTGAGGTCGATCGTGTGCTCGGCGGCGAAGCGGGTTACCACGGCGTACGGGGACAGCGCGTCGTCGGGTGCTTCTTCGATGGATCCGTCGGACCGGACCTGGAGGAACTGACCGTCGAGCACGACCAGCTCGCCGTCGAGGCCTTCGAACGTCCCGAGGCCGAAGTCGCCGTGTTCGCGCAATGTGGCGACCCGTACCGCGCCCTGGTAGACGCCCTCGGCGAGCGCCCCGACCGTCGACACCTGGAACACGGTGTGGTGCTCGACGTCGAGCGCGTCGGCAAGCGCACGGGCGACGAGGTGCGGGACGGGTTCGCCGGTCTCCTCGGCGCGCTGGTCGAGCGCGGCCCAGAGCCCTTCGGGAATGTCGCAGACCAGCTCGTGGGGCATCGCGTCAGCTGCTCACCGACGCGAGGTACGCGAGCAGGGCGAATCCGAGCACGAACGACAGGCCCACCGCTTCCCGGCCGTCCTCGTAGGCAGTCGGCATCATCACGGCCGCGAGCATCGTGAGGATCGTTCCCGCAGCGAACGCCTGGATGGCGCCCAGCACCGCGGGGGAGGCGTCGGCGAGGAACACGTGGCCGAGGGCGGCGGCGATCCCGCCTGCGAGGACGATCGCGCTCCAGAGGCCGACGACCTTCGCGGTCGACCATCCGGCGCGGACGAAGCCGGGGGTGGAGGCCATCCCTTCGGGCAGGTTCGAGGCGAGCACCGCGACGACCATGGCGACGCTCACGGTTCCCCCCGAGATCAGCGAGATCGCGATCGCCACCGATTCGGGGATGCCGTCGAGCAGGGCCCCGAGCGCGATGCCGGTCGACGCGTGCTCACCCTTCGGCGCGCGTCGGGCGACGACGCGATCGGCGACGTAGAACGTGATGGCGCCGACCGCGAGCCAGATCCCGGTGGTCTCGTCGCCCGCGCCGCGGAATGCCGGCACAGTGAGCTCGAAGGCGGCCGCCGAGACGAGCGCGCCGGCGCCGAACCCGGTGATCAGGCCGAGCAGGCGCTTGGGAACCGCGAACCAGATCGTCAGCAGCGCGCCGAGGATGAGCGACGCCTGACCCAACAACGCCCAGAACCCGGCTTCGAGCACGGCAGCACGCTAGCGGCGTCAGCTTCGGCAGCTGATCCCGGAGCAGATCGCGAGCTCCTCGAGTCGAGTCTGGAGTTGCTCGGTGAGCGCGGCGTGCTCCGCGGCACCTTCGGGGGTCGCGACGAGGTTCGACATCTGCCCCGGATCGTCGACGAGGTCGTACAACTCGTAGTCGTGTTCGCTGCCGCCGTACCACTCCACGTAGAGATGTTGCTCGGTGCGGACGGCGCGATACGTCGGAACCAACATCGCGGCCCCGGCGCCGATGATCGTCCGCACGTTCGCGAGGGTGTGCAGCGGGTAGAGCACGTTGTAGGTCCCCTCGAACTCGAGCAGGAAGTCGTCGCGCCACTCCCCAGCCGTACCGTTCAGCAGTGGTCGGAGAGATCGGCCGTCGACGTCGTCGGGTACCGCGATCCCGGCGAGGTCCAACAACGTGGGCATGACGTCGGCCTGCGTCACCAGAGCCGATTCGACACCGTGCGGCACTCCGGGTCCGGCCATTGCGAACGGGACCCGGATCGACTCCTCGTAGGGCGCGATCTTCTGCGTGAGCCGGTGCGCGCCGAAGAGGAAGCCGTTGTCGCTCATGAAGACGAGTGTGGTCGAGTCGAACTCGCCGTTCGCCTTGAGGGCGGTCACGACCGACGAGACCATGTCGTCGACCGCGAGCAACGAGCCCATCATCCGGCGGTAGGCCTGCTCCTCGAACGCGATCTTCGAGCTGTCGAGTTGCGGAACACCGTCGCGGAGCCACTCCGGTTTGTCGCTCACGTCGACCTCGTTGAAGTTCACGTGGCCGAGGAGCGGGTCGTCGGTGAACGCGTTCGTCGTGTGCCGCACGGCCGGAGGGATGGGAGCATGGGGAGCCGACGGCGCGAGGTGGAGGAAGAAGGGCTGGTCGTCGTTGCTCTCGGTGCTGTCGACGAACGCGGATCCGCGGGCCCCGAGGACATCGGTCTGGTAGTCGGTCGCGGCCGTGCCGTACGACTCCATCGTCCCGTTGTGGTTCGCCTCGTAGGTGTAGCCGTCGTAGAGGGTGCCGGCGAGGCCGAACCATTCGTCCCAGCCAGGGGGCACAGCGCTCGCGTCCAACTCGTACCCGTTCAGATACTTGCCGACGAACCCGGTGCGGTACCCGCCGTCGTGCAGTCTCGTGGCGACGGTGTCGTTCTCGGCCCCACCCGAGACGAACACGGGATATCCGCCCGCCGGCGGAGTGTGGTTGAACACCCCGGTGTTGTGTGGGTACTTCCCGGTCAGGAGGGTGGCGCGCGCCGGACAGCAGACGGGATCCGGTGCGAACGCGTTCGTGAACGTCGTCCCCCGGTCGCCGATCGCGGCTTTCGTCTTCGGGAGCGCGTCCCACAGCGGCATCGTCATGGCATCCATGTCGTCGACGAGCACGAAGACGAAGTTCGGGCGACTGGTGAATGTGGCCACCCCGAGAACGACGGAGGTGCCGTCGACGCCGACCGCGAAGACCGTGTGATTGCCTCGTGCGATCGTGTCGGAATCGATTGCGACCGTGTACGGACTCGTGTTGTCGCTCGCGATCGGTGGTGCATTGAGGCTGTCGAGCAGGAAGGCGACGTTGACGGGGTCGAAGTTCGCCGGCGTCGCGGTGATCGTCACCACACCCTCGACCGGGCTGGGTTGGTCGACGACGACCTGGAGCGACGGGACGGGTTCACCTGGAGGCGGGATCGGCCGCACACACGCCGAGATCGCCAGCACGCTCACGAGAACAAACGGGATGGTCACCCGTAGTCGCAACATTCCGCCCCCCGCCCTGTCGCCGCACCCTCTCAGAGGCGGGCAACCGTGTCAACGGTATCGAGGCGCTACAGGGTGGCGTCGGCGATGAGCTGTTCGAGGTAGCGGTCGTCCCACCAGGAGATCTGGAGCTGCTTGGCCCGGCGGAAGTACAGCTGGATGTCGTACTCGAGGGTGAATCCGACGCCACCGAAGACCTGCTGGGCCATGGCGGTCACGTCGCGGAACGTCGTCGCGTTGAAGAGCTTCGCCATCGGTGCGAGGCGATCGACCGGGCGGTCGTTGGCGCGTGCCCACGCGGCTTCGTGCACGAGCAGGGCGCCACCCTCCACCGTCGTCGAGGCGTCGGCGAGGTAGTGGGAGATGGCCTGGAACGCGCCGAGTGGTTTGTCGAACTGTTCGCGGTCTTTCGCGTACTGCACCGTGATCTCGAGCGCGTACGCCGCCCCACCTGCCGCGAGCGCGGCCTGCAGGATGATCCCGTCGAGCATGGTGTCGTGCCAGGTACCCCACACGGCAGTCCCGACGCGTTCGGCGGGCGTGCCGTCGAACCTCACCTGGTACTGGGTGTCGGACGCGATCGTCCGCTGCTGCTCGAGCGCGATCCCGGGGGCAGTCGAGTCGACGAGGAACAGGTTGACCGCGTCGCCCACGCGCGCGAGCACCAGGAAGCGCGTGGCGGCCGCCGCGAAGGGTACGTGCCACTTGACGCCGTCGACGCGGAAGTCGTCGCCATCGGCGATGGCTTCCGTGATGACACCGTTCGGGCCGAAGCCGCGTTCGGGTTCGACCCACGCGACGGTGCACAGCTCCGCGCCCGACGCGATCTTCGGCAGCCACGTGGCCTTCTGCGCCTCGGTGCCGCCGCGGAGCAGCGCGCCGCCGCTCATCACCGCACTGACGAAGTGTGGCGACGGTGCGAGCGAGCGGCCGAACTCCTCGTAGACCACCGTTGCGTCGAGGATCGACATCCCCGAGCCGCCGTACTCGACCGGCAGCATCAGCCCGATCAGGTCGAGCTCGCCGAGCTGCTTCCACAGCTCGTCGGGGTAGCCGGTCGGGTCGTCTTCCATCGCCCGCACGGTGTCGAGCGACGAGTACGAGCTGCATACGCCGCGCACCATCTCGCGCAGCATGTCCTGCTCTTCGGAGAAGCTGAGATCCATCGTGTCCTCTACCTGATCGTCGGGTTGGCTGATCGTCGGGTTGGCTGATCGTCGGGTTGGCTGGTCGTCGGGGTGGGAATCAGGGTCGCCACGCGTCGCCGCGTCGCGTCCACGGGTTGTCGTCGTCGGTGGTGGGCAGCGCGACCCGCACCGAGCAGTCGGTCTTCGCGTCGCCGTCGACCGAGAGGGTCACGAGCAGGGTGGCCCATCCGCAACCGGCGTCGTCGGTGGTCACGGCCTCGACCTTCGCGGTGAGCAGCATCGTGTCGCCGGGGAACACCGACCCTTTCATGCGGAACTTCATGCGGCCCAGCCGACCCTTCGGACCGGTCCAGTCGGTGACGTAGCGCTCGAACCAGGCGGCCTGGTTCGGCGTGTTCATGAAGATGTCCTGGGTGCCGTTTCGGCTGACCGCGAAGTCGTGGTCGTGGTGCATCGGGCGCCAGTCGCGGCTCGCGAGCGCGCCGAGCACGATCGTGGAGGCGCTCACGTCGTGGCGCAGTTCGGGGAGCGCGTCGCCCGGTTGCACGTCGTCGAGCACGGCCGCCCGCTCACGGCCCTGCGGGCCGGCCCGCTCGGACCCCGGCTCGAGCGTCTGCGACGAAGCCTTCGACGCGGACTGAGCCATGCCATCGCCTCCGGGTGCTCCCTCCCCGCGCCGGTATCCGAACCCGGTGTACGACTCGACGCCGACCAGGTCGCCGCGCTGATTGACGTACTCGACGTCGATCACCCAGAAGCGCCCGGTGCCGAGCTTGGTCGTCTTCGGATCGCTCACCGATCGGAGCACCTGGCGGCTCGTGATCACGTCGCCGATGCGGACGGGGTCGTGGAACACGATCGTGTTGTCGGAGATGACCGCCTCGGGAAGGCCGTAGTGCGCCTTGAGGTCGAAGTGGACCTGGAGCGGGACCGCAGGTTCCGAACGGCCCGGCGACCAGTTGTGCGGGCGGAACCAGACCGAGAGCATCGTCGGCGGTGCGATCGGGCCGTCGGTGATCTCCGCGGCAACGGCGTCGTCCCAGAAGAGCGGGTTGGCGTTCTCCACCGACGAACACGTGGTCCAGATGTAGCCACGCTCCACGGGGAACTCGCCGACCTCTTCGTACTGGGGCTGACCGACGGTTCGCTCCACTGCGTCGCCTCGATCGCTCACCGATCCACCTCCTGACGCAACGTGTCCGGCGACTCCGTTGCGCTCACTCCGAGAAGCGACACGGGATCGGTCACGCGATGGCTCCTTCGGCTCGGAGCGCGGCGATCTGCTCGGACGGGACGCCGGCCGCCCCCAGGAGGAGATCGGTGTCGGTGACGGTCGGCTCGCGCACCTCGACCGGCGCGTGCGACCGGTCCATCCCGGCGAGGACGTACCCGACCTGACGGAACTCGCCGTGCCCATCGGCGCGGGCCTCGGCGAAGGCACCTCGGGCCACGAGATGCGGATCGTCGACGAGCTCGGGCACCGTGTTCACGGCACTCACGCACGTGTCGGCGGGTGCGAGCGTCGCGACCCAGTCGTCGCGGTCGCGGGTCGCGAACGCGGCGCGGAAGTCGGCCCGGATCTTCGGCTGGGCGTCGTCGTCGTTCTGGTGTCCGGCCCACTGTTCGCAGCCGAGCTCCCGACACAGGTTGGCGTAGAACCGCGGTTCGATCGCCCCGACCGCCAGCCACTTCCCGTCGCGGCAGGGATACACGTCGTAACACGCGAAGCGACCGGTGAGGAGATCGTGGCGGGGGCCCGGCACCGTTCCGGTGGCGAGGTACTCGTCGATGTTGAGCGACATCAGCGCGAGGACGCCATCGGCGACCGACACGTCGAGGTACGCACCCTCGCCGGTGTCGCCGCGGTGCACGAGCGCAGCGAGGATCGCGATCACCGCTTGCATCCCGCCACCCGCACCGTCGCCGATCGTGGCGCCGGGGAGCGCGGGGCCGCCCTCCGCGTCGCGGCCCGAGCAGTCGAGGTAGCCGCCGAGTGCGAGATAGTTCAGGTCGTGGCCGGCCCACTGCGACGACGGACCGTTCTGCCCGTATCCGCTGGTCGAGCAGTAGACGACGGACTCGTTCACCGCCTTGACCTGTTCGTACCCGATGCCGAGGCGGTCGACCACGCCCGGCCGGAAGCTCTCGATCACCACGTCGGCGGTCGTGGCGAGACGCAGGAACGCCTCGCGGCCGGCGTCGAGCTTCAGGTCGAACAGCGCGCGCTGCATGTTGCGATGGCCGGCGTACGCGTAGAAGGGCGGCGTGATCTGCACACCGCCGTCTTTCGGTGTCGGTCCGACCTTGATCACCGTCGCGCCGTAGTCGGCCAGCCAGCGCGAGGTGCGCGCGGCCGGTCCGACGCTCGCCAGGTCGAGCACGGTGACGCCGCGCAGCATCAGAAGTTCTTCGGGAGGCCGAGGCCGCGGCGGGCGATGATGTTCTTCTGGATCTCCGAGGAGCCGCCACCGATCGTGTCGATCACGGTGTAGCGGTAGGTCGACTCGGATCGGCCCGCCATCGGGGCCTCTTCGGTCCGCACCCGGAGTTGCGTCCCGGGGGCGCCGAGGTCCATCGACGCGTTGGCGAGGCGTCGCGAGAACTCGGTGGCGAAGAGCTTGTACTGCGACGACTCGATCGTGGGCGGTGGTGCTCCCTCGACCTTCTCCGCTTTCACCGACTCGTCGACCACCCGCAGGCCGAGAACGCGCGCGACCTCGGCGTCGGTGTGCAGCCGGGCGATCCGTTGCCGGACGACCGGATCGTCGCGGAGCGGCTCTCCGTCGCGCGTCGCGGTCCGCACGTAGTCGGTGAGCACGTCGAGCCGCTGCTTGATCGGCGAGAACGTGAACATGGTGAAGCGCTCGAGGTCGAGGGCTTGCGAGATGTACTGGAAGCCCTTGCCGACGTCGCCGACCACGTAGTCGTCGGGGACGAAGACGTCTTCGATGAACACCTCGTTGGTGCGTTCGTCGCCCATGGTCCAGATCCCGCGGATCTCCACGCCGGGATCGTCGAGCGGCACGAGCATGAGCGTGATGCCGCGGTGCTTCTCGGTCGGGTCGGTGCGGGTGCCGAGCCAGTACCACTCGGCGAAGTGCGCGGAGGTGGTCCAGGTCTTCTGGCCGTTCAGCACCCAACCCGATACGCCGTCGCGCTCGGTGCGTTCGGCCTTCAGCCGCATCGACGCCGCGTCGGAGCCGGCGTTGGGCTCGCTGTAGCCGACCGCGAACTCGACGTCGTTGGCGAGGATCATCGGCAGGAACTTCTCCTTGAGGAAGTCGTTGCCGTGCGCGATGAGGGTCTTGCCGATGATGCCGACGCCCTTGCCGATCTGCGGCCCGCCCCGCCCCGCGAGCGCCTCGTTGAGGATGAACTCGTAGACCCCTTCTCCCTCGGAGCCGCCGTACTCCTTCGGCCAGGTCATCCCCAGCCACCCGTGCTCGCCCAGTGCCTTCATGAAGGCCCGCCGCTTCGGCGTGTCGACGATCTGGGCCATGTTCTCCCGGGTGACGTCGAACACCTCGGGATCGTCGTTTTCGTCGAGGTACTGCTCGACCTCGGCGGCGAAGTCGATCTGTTCGGGCGAGAAGTCGAAGTCCATGGGCTGCTCCCGGGCGGCGAGGTCGAATCTGACGAGCCGTCAGATCCGGGATCTTACGGGCCGACCGCCGTCGACGCCCCTACGGGCCGGTGACGTCGACCCGAGCACCTGGAAGGTTCGTCCGCCGATCCGGCCGGTCACCCAGCCGATCACGACCACCGACGCGGCGAACACCAGCATCGGCCACTGCCGACGTGACCACCGGACCGAACGGTTCGCCACCGGTCAGTTGACCACGCCGGCCTCATGGAGCTTCGCGATGTCGGCGTCGGAGAGGTCGAGCTCGGCTCGGAGCACCTCGGCCGTGTGCTCGCCG
>JBBRHS010000065.1:0-10832 GCA_038222385.1 Acidimicrobiia bacterium | reverse complement strand
GTTCTCACCCCAGGTGCGCTTGAACATCGAGGCCGATTCCTTGATCGCGGCACCCACCGACACGTGCTCGAGCACGATGAGCGGGAGTACGAGGAAGGTCACCAACGACCAGGCCACGCCGATCAGGCCGATCACGATCCGTCCGAGGAACCCGGCCCGCTCCTCGATCGCCCGGATGATCAGCGAGACGGTGGCAGTCACGATCGCCCACGGCAGGATCACACCGGCCCGTGCCCGCGCCGCGGCCAACGCGGAGCCGAGGGTCGCGTCTCGACCCTCGAGCCGCTCGTTCGCCGCCCACACCAGGGCCGTGTTGAAGAAGATCGTCACGTAGGCGAGCACGAAGTAGGCAAGTGCGATGAGCACGTAGCCGGGAACGCCGAGCGCGAAGCTCGACGAGCCCGTGCTCGTGGTCTCATTCCCCGTGAGAAAGATCGGGACCCCGAAGCTCGCGGCGACGACGAGCGAGCAGATCCCGGAGATGACCGGGAGCCAGAGCAGCTCCTTGTCGGTGCTGAGGACACCCCAGGAGGCCTTGAGCAGCGCGAATGACCGGCGGAAGTTCATGGCTCCAGTATCGACCACCGGGATCCGTACTTGACCGCGTCTCCAGGCGGCGCATGGGAGCCCCCGACCGGTAGCCTCCGCAGGTCGGGCACACGAGAGTTCGGGAGAACATGCTCTCGGGGGAAATCGAGGTACTTCTCGGCTGGGACGCGCTCTCGGCGCGGACCGGTGAGATCGAGGCACTGCACCACGCGATCGGCACGCCGGTCGATGCCCGGCTGCCCTGGCTCGGGGTATGGGCAGAAGTCCACCCCGACCGCACCATCACCACACTCGCGACCCGCGATGCCACCGGCACCGTCGACGCGCTCGCGCCTGTGCCGACGCAGAGCCTCGCCGCCTGGTCGGCCGGCCCCGTCCGCAGCGCCTGGAGGACCGGACTCGACGTCACCCGCCGGGCCCGCGAGCTCCGCGACCGGGGCGGTTCCGGCGCCCGCACCCGCCCGTGACCCGTCGGTTCGACGACCTGACCGCTGCGCTCGGCGGTGATCCCTCGACGGTGCGGTTCGTGCGCGCGCCGGGGCGCGTGAACCTCATGGGCGACCACACCGACTACAACGGCGGGCTCGTGCTCCCACTCGCGATCGACCGGGACTGCGTGATCGCCTACCGCCCCGACGAGACGGGTCGCGTCCGGGTCCGTTCGTCGGAGCTCGACGGCGCGATCGACGTCGCCGCCGACGGCACCGCCGAACCGATGTCGGTCGAACCCACGTGGGGCCGCTTCGTGGCCGGTGCCGTCGCAGCCCTCGCCGATCGCGGCGCTCTCGTTCCCGGCTTCGACGCGGTGCTCTCCTCGACGGTTCCCGCGGGCGCGGGGTTGTCGTCGAGCTCGGCGCTCGCGGTCGCACTCGTGCTCGCGATGACCGACACGGCACGCGTGCCGACTCCGGCGCTGGTCGATGCCGCCCGCACCGCGCTCGACGCCGAGGTGCGCGCGACAGGAGTCCCCGGTGGCCTGATGGACCAACTCACGTCGCTGCTCGGACAGGCCGGGTGTGCCCTGCGCATCGACTGCCGCTCGTTCACCGCGGAACCCGTCCCGCTCCCCGCCACGATCGCGGTGCTCGTCGTCCACTCGGGTCGGGCCCGCACCCTGGCCGGCAGCGAGTACGCGGCGAGGCGGGCGGCATGCGAAGCCGCAGCCGGGCGCCTCGGGATCGCCGCGCTCCGAGAAGCGACACTCGTCCAGGTGCGCGACGACCCGATCGCCCGGCACGTGGTCACCGAGAACCAGCGGGTCGACGAGACCGCCGCCGCGCTGGGCACCGATGATCGAGCCGCCCTCACCCGGCTCCTGCTTGCGAGCCACGCGAGCCTGCGCGACGACTACCGCGTCTCCACCCCCGAGCTCGACGCCCTCGTCGAGGCACTCGTCGACGCCGGCGCGTTCGGCGCCCGGCTCACCGGCGCGGGATTCGGTGGCTGCGTCGTCGCGCTCACGGCCCGCGACGACGTCGAGCGCGTCGCGAGCCGAGCCACGGCGAGCTACCGGACCGCAACGGGCCTCGAACCCCTGGCGTTCCCGGTGCGCGCCGTCGCCGGCGCCGGCCCCGTCACCCCCTGACCCGGCTCCGGACCGATGCGTTCGCTACGGGGACGACGCGGCGCGGCTCTTCCTCCTCCTGCTCCGTCTCCTAAGCTCGGCCGGGCATGGAGTTGCTGCCCGCCGACGGCCCACGACCGACGGGGGCACCGGTCTCGGCCCACTCCGAGTTCGAACCGGTGGCGGTCGCGACCTCCATCCCCTGGTCGACGGCTGCGGCTGCGGGTCCGGCGTCGGGCGCGGGTCGGCTCACCGTCGACCTCGGCGGACGATGGGAACGCGCCGCCGACGAGTCGGCCGCCACGTCGTTCCCCGAGCCCGGAGTCCGTGCCCGAGGAGGAGTTCCCGACGCGCTGAAGTGGCGCAAGCTCGTCGTGCCCGACAACTTCGGCAGCGACGACGAGTTCTCGGCCTACTTCGGACCCATGTGGTACCGGCGGCGGTTCGCCGATCCGTGGGCCGGCGCCGAAGACCAACCCCCGGGGCGCGTCGGGCTCCGGTTCCGCGCCGTCGACTACCTCGCCGACGTCTGGCTGAACGGGGAGCACCTCGGCCACCACGAAGGCGCGTTCGCCCCGTTCGGCTTCGACGTGACCGACCGACTCGGACGCGACAACGAAGTGGTCGTCTGCGTCCAGGATCCGCTCGAACCGCTGGACCCTTCGGCGTACTTCTTCGCGCACCGCAAACGCGTGATCAAGGGAACCCTGAAGTACCACGACAGTCGCCCGGGTGGGCTCCCCGGCCGGATGACCGGCCCGCTCGTCGAGGGGAGCGACCCGTGGGTGTGGACCCCGGAGTGGGGCCAATCGATGACGACCGCCGGCATCACCGGAACCGTCGAACTCGTCCGCACCGGCATCGCCACGCTCGACGCGGTGTTCGTCACCCCGCTCGACACGCCGCTCGACGCGCCGCTCGACCCCGGCGGACGGGTGCAGGTCGCGGCGGTCATGACCAACCCGACGGAGGGCCCGCTCGCGGCCATCCTCCAGCTCGAGGTCGCGGGCGACCGGGCTGCGGCCGCAGTCATACTCGAACCCGGAACGGGGCGAGTCGATCTCCAACTCGACCTCGCGCACCTGTCGCGATGGGAGCCCGTCCATTCGTCACGGGGTGGCCCCGATACCCACGAGCTCCGGGTCGCTCTCATCGTCGGCGACATCGTCACCGATCGTCGCACTGTCGAGTTCGGGCTCCGTACCGCGCGGATCGCGACCGGGCCCGACGGTCGGCCGACGCACCTCGAGGTCAACGGAGATCCCGTCTTCGTGAAGGCGGTCAACTACATCCCGTGGCAGCACTTCGCCGAGGTCGGACGCAGCTTCTACGACCGGGACATGCGCATGATCACCGAGGCCCACGCCAACTCCGTCGGGATCCACGCGCACGTCCAGTCACCCCACGCGTACGACGCCGCGGATGCCGCCGGCGTGCTCGTCTTCCAGGACTTCCCGCTGCAGTGGTTCTACGACTCGGGCACCGAGACGAACCCCGGGTTCGTCGACACCGCGTGCCGCCAGATCGCGGAGATGGCGTACCTCCTGCACCACCACCCGAGCGTCGTCTACTACGCCTGCCACAACGAGCCACACCGTCAGTTCGTGCCGACTGCACCCGACGACGACACAACCGAGCTCGACATCGGCGAACGACACCTCGATGCCGCGTTGCTCCGCACCCTGGCGTCGATCGACGATTCCCGTCACGTGCACGAGGCGTCGGGCATCGGCGACGATGTCCACGACTACCAGGGTTCCCTCATGGGTGGGTCGGTGTACCGGGTGGGCGAGCAGCCGGCGTGGTTCGTCAGCGAGTACGGCTTCTGGACGATCGGACCGCAGTTCGCCAAGTTCGGTGACCCGCCGATCTGGCCACCCGACGAAGCACTCCTGCGCGAATGGGTGAGCCGACTCTCGTTCATCGGCTCGACGGTTGCCTTCGCGGGCCGCCCCGAGCGGTACCCGTCGCTCGAACGTTGGGCCGAAGCCACCGAGTCGTACGGCGCCGCGCTCGCCAAGTACCAGACCGAGTGGTTCCGCGCGCACCGCGGGGCTCCGTTCATGGGCTACCGCTGGCACTTCTGGTCCGACTGGTGGGGCTACGCCGGTGGTGGTCTGGTCGACGTCGAGCGCGTGCCGAAACGGACCTTCACCGCGTTCCGCGACGCGAGCCGCCCGCTGCTGGTGGTCGGCGTTGTCGGTGGGTCCGTCGTCGAGCCGGGTGCGACCTCGGTACGCATCGTCGTGGTGAACGACCGCTCCGAACCGAACCGGGGGCGGGTTGCGTGGACGGTGCACGATGCGACGAGCGCCGTGATCGTTCCCGATCTCGACGGCGCACGGATCGGCCTCGCGATGCCACCCGACCCGGGCTCGTCGGTTGCGGTCGCGCGCTCACGCGCCACGGCCATCGACGAAGGGACGCTGGCTCTCGAGGTCGGCGCGGCAGCAACGGCCACGCTCGGCACCGTCGAGATCCCGCTCGTGGCGGGCCAATCGCGCACCCTCGTACTGCGGTGGGAAGATCCCGTCACGGGCACCGAGGAGAACTCCGTGCACCTCTGTTGTGTCGCCGACGACATCGAGCTGGGACCCGGCCTCTCGGAGCTCCCGTGACCGAGATCATCCGCACCGGCGACGTCGAGGTCGAAGTCCGCGACGACGGGACGTGGCGGGCGGCCTGGAACGAGTCGGGCGTCGTGCTCGAGGGAGTCGCCGCCCGGGTCGATCTCACGACGCGCGACGTCACCAGTCGGAGCGCCGCCGGGGCCTGGCACGTCGACGAGCTCCATGCCCGCTGGGATCCGACGGGCGAGGATCTCTGGATCGAGCTCGAGCTCGATGCAGACGTCGTCACCGTGCGGTCCGGCTATCGCGCGACGCGAGACGAGACGGTCGGACTGCTCACGCCGGTCGTCGCGGTGGCCGAGCTCCGGCGACACAGCCAACTCGTCGACGGGTACGACTCGTGGGCGTACGCGGGCGTAGTCGACGCCGGCCGCGACGCCGATTCCTGGTGGAACACCGCCGTCGTCGACCCCGACGGGCGGGCGCTCGTCGTGCAGGCACTCGGGGCTCACCGGTTCGCGACCCGCATCACCTTCGGCGACGAGCTCCTGATCGTCGAGTGCGGCGGTACCCCACCGATGCAGTTCGTCCCGGACACGTGGGGCTACGAGGTGCTCGAACCGTTTCCTCTCGCGCTCCCCCTCGCTGCGGGGGAGGAGGTGCGCAGCGAACCCATCGCGATCGCCGCCGGCACCGATGCCGTCGCGCTCGTCGATCGCCTGGCCGCGCAGGCCGGCGCCGTCGGCGGTGCCCGGCGTTGGAGCGGTGCACCGATCGCGGGTTGGGAGAGCTGGTACCACTACGGCCACGCGATCGACGCCGAGACGCTGCTCGACAACGCACGTGCTCTCCGCGAGCGTTACGGCGACCGAGACGACTTCGACGTCGTGCAACTCGACGACGGCTGGCAAGTCGCCCACGGGTCGTGGACGCCCAACGACCGCTTCCCCCCGGACCTCGCCACGTTGACGTCGTCGCTGCACGCCATGGGCGCCCGCGCGGGGCTCTGGCTGGCGCCGTTCATGGTGACACCCGACGCGCCAGGAGTCGCCACCGAGCACCGCGACTGGTGCCTCGTCCACTCGTCGGGTCACACCCTCCGCGACCGCCACGGCCTGTGGGGCCTCGATGCATCGCATCCCGAGGCGCTGGTCTGGCTCCGCGAACTCGGCGCGCAGGTGCGAGCCTGGGGCTTCGAGATGGTCAAGCTCGACTTCCTGTACCTCGGCGCCCAGGAAGGGATCCGCCACGATCCGTCGGTCACCGGTACGCAAGCCCTGCGGCGCGGACTGCAGGCGTTCGTCGACGGCCTGGGTGACGACATCTACGTGCTCGGGTGCGGGATGCCGATGCTGCCCGCGCTCGGCATCTGCCACGGGAACCGCATCGGACCCGACCTCGCGACGCCGGTCACCCACCGCGAGCTCGGTCCGCAGCCGCTCACCCACGGGTGGTCGGGCTGGCACGGGGTCGCGGTGCAGGCTCGCAACGTCGCGGCTCGCTTCGCGCTGCGACACTGGTTCGACTGCGATCCCGACGTCGTGCTGGCGTGGGGCTCAGACGGTGCGTCGCCCGACGGCTACTCCCTCGACGAGTCCCGCACCCTCGCGGTGCTCGCAGCGCTGTGTGGCGGACCGTTCTTCCTGGCCGACGACCTCGCCGCCCTGACCGACGCCGAACGTGCGGTCCTCGAAGACCCTGCCGTCCTCGACCTCATCGGTGGCGGTGGCTTCACGCCCGAGTATCTGTTCGCGACTCCCGAAGCACCCGATCCCGAGCACGCGTTCGCGACGGCGCGCGGCGTGCCGTCGATCTGGACCGGGCGACGGGAAGACGCGCTGGTCCGGGCCACCTTCAACTGGGGCGACGACACTGTCGACGGGATCCCGCCCCACGGCACGCGCGTCGATCGAATCAGTACACCCAACGCGTGACTCCCTCCGAGTACGTCGAGAAGATCCTCACCGCGCGCGTCTACGACATCGCACACGAGACGCCCCTCGAGGTCGCGAGGGGACTCTCGGCGCGCTGCTCGAACACCGTCCTGCTGAAGCGCGAAGACCAGCAGCCCACGTTCAGCTTCAAGGTCCGTGGCGCCTACAACAAGATGGTCGGCCTGACCCCGCCGGAACGGGCTCGGGGTGTGATCTGCGCATCGGCCGGCAACCACGCGCAGGGCGTCGCGATGAGCGCACTCGAACTCGGATGCGTCGCGACGATCGTGATGCCGACCACCACACCCACCGTCAAGATCGACGCGGTCGCCGCGCTCGGGGGTCGGATCGTGCTGCACGGCGACACCTACTCCGACGCCGCGGTGCGGGCGGCCGAGCTCGAGGCCGAGCACGGAGCGACACTCGTCCATCCGTTCGACGACCGTGCGGTGATCGCCGGCCAAGGGACGATCGCGGTCGAGATCCTGCGCCAGCACGACGGTCCCATCGACGCGATGTTCGTTCCCGTGGGCGGCGGCGGGCTGATCTCGGGAATGGCGGTGTACCTCAAGTCGGTCCGGCCGGAGATCACCGTGATCGGGGTGCAGGCGCACGACTCCGACGCGATGGCGCGTTCGCTCGCCGCCGGCGCACGCGTCGAGCTCGACGACGTCGGTCTGTTCTCCGACGGAACCGCGGTCAAGCAGGTCGGCACCGAGACGTTCCGGCTGGTCCGCGAGTTCGTCGACGAGTTCGTGGTCGTCGACACCGACGAGATCTGCGCCGCGATCAAGGACGTCTACGAGGAGACCCGCAGCACCCTCGAACCGGCCGGTGCACTCGCGGTAGCCGGCCTGAAACAGGTCGTGCACGAGCAGGACCTCCGCGGGAAGACGCTCGTGGCCGTCGCCAGTGGGGCGAACATGAACTTCGACCGCCTCCGGTTCGTCGCCGAGCGCGCCGAGGAACACGAGGCGCTCTTCGCGGTGACGATCCCCGAGGTCCGGGGGAGCTTCCTCCGCTTCTCGGAGCTGGTCGGCGCCCGGTCGGTGACCGAGTTCAACTACCGGATCTCCGACGCCGACCAGGCCCACGTGTTCGTCGGCCTGACGATCGGAGACCGCGCCGAGTCTCCGACCATCGCCCGAGCGTTCACGGACGCGGGCTTCGCAACGATCGACCTCTCGCACGACGAGCTCGCCAAGGAACACGTCCGGCACATGGTCGGCGGCCGCACCGATCTCGCGCACGATGAACGCCTGTACCGCTTTCTGTTCCCCGAGCGCCCAGGGGCGCTGATGCGGTTCCTCTCGAGCATGCACGCCGACTGGAACATCAGCCTCTTCCACTACCGCAACCAGGGCGCCGACTACGGACGCGTCCTCGTCGGCCTGCAGATTCCCCAGCGCGACGATGCCGAGTTCGCGACCTTCCTCGAAGCCCTCGCGTACCCCTACACCGACGAGTCCGAGAACCCGGTGTACCAGCTCTTCCTCCGCTGATCCACCTCCGTTGTGGTCAGGCGCGGAGGCGCTGCCGCAGTCGTTCCACCGCGTCGGGCGTCCGTACCCCCCACCAGAAGAGGTCGCGACCGTCGACGAGGACCGGAGTCGTGCCGGCGATCGCGTCGCGCACCTCGGCCTCATGGCGGACCTTGAAGGGGTACGGCTCGTCGGGGAGCACGACCACGTCGGGGTGGTACATCGCAACCTCGTCGAGGGTCACGACCGGGTAGCGATCGGATTCGGCCGCGAACACGTTCGTGAAGCCGAGTAGGTCGAGCACCGACGATCCGTAGGTCGCTCCCGACGTTGCGGTCCACGGTCGTCTCCACACGAAGGTGCACACCGACCGGGCGTCCGGATCCCGGACCGCGTCCTGGTCGGCGAGCCATTCGTTCCAGAGGTCGGGCGCGAACGGAAGGGGTGTCTCGACCTCGCACCTGTCGGCGAGCGCACCGAGCGCGGGTCCGACGTCGGCGACGGACCGCGGCGACATCGAGTGGAGCGGGATCCCGGCGTCGACCAGACGGGCTGCGTCCTCGTAGCGGTTCTCCTCGTCGTTCACCACGACGAGATCGGGCTCGAGCGCGATGATCGCGTCGACGTCGGGGTCCTTCGTCCCACCGACGGTCGGGAAGTCGGGTTGTTCGCAGAAGCGTGTGCACGCGACCGGTTCGATCCCGAGGGCGCGCAGCGACTCGGTCGCCGAAGGGACGAGCGACACCACCCTCACCCCGTGACTACATGCGCTCGAGCAGTTGGGCTTTCTTGGCCTCGTACTCGTCGGCCGTGATGTGCCCCTGGTCCCGCAGCTCGGCAAGATCCTTGATCTGGTCCGCGACCGATGGCGCAGCCGCCGCCGCCGCGGTGGGCGCGACCTGAACGGGAGGCATCGACCAACTGGCCTGACGCTTCGCGTTCGTCTCCATCTGCCGGTAGACCTCCTGCTGGACCGCATCCGGGTGGCGCACGTTCTGGAAATGCGACTGGCCGTCACGACCCGCCGACTCGATGCTCAGGTCGCCGGCGCCGATCGCCCGTTCGAACAGCCTCTGGCTGAAATCGATGTTGTTGATGCGCTCGAGCGGGATCTCTGTTCCCCGCTTCGACACGATGCCGGAACGTGAGATGACCCGTCGGTCGGTCAGCACGAAATGGGTGTACGTCCACCGCAAGTAGTCGAGCACCACCATTCCGGCGAACACCACGAGTCCGAGGGCCAGGGGCCAGCCCAACCAGTTGGTCCAGTTGCTGTCGCTGAGGAACCCGAACCAGGCGATTGCCGCGACGAGCAGGATCGTGCCGCCGATGAGGTCCCTGAAGAAGAACCACCAGTGGGGCTTGAGGTCGAGGACGACGGTCTCGCCCTCGTTGATGAGTTGCGGAGGATAGGGAGGCACGGCCTCAGCCTACGACGCTGCGGCCACCGGCCCGAGCACCCGATCGGTGTACGCGTTCGCGAAGCGTCCCTCCGGATCGAGCTCCGCCCGGAGGCTTTGGAAGCGCTCCCACTCGGGGTACCGGGGCGCCAGGCTGCGCCACCTCGATCGCCCACCGGCAGGGCCCCGTGCTCGCGGTCCGGCGGCTCCGCTGCGCTCACGCCCATCCCAGCTCCTCGAGCCGGTCGTCGGACAACCCGAAGTGATGACCGACCTCGTGCAACACGGTCGTACGCACCTGCGCCGCGAGATCGGCTTCGTTGCGCGCCACTTGCTGCAGCGAACCCTGGAAGATCGTGATCCGGTCGGGCGCGGCCAGCTCGTAGCTCATCGGCCCGCGCCGGGTGAGGTCGACACCCTCGTAGAGGCCGAACAGCATCCCGTGCCCGTCGAGCTGCTCCGACGTCGGCCACTCCTCGACGAGGACCACGACGTTGTCCATCCGCGAACCGAGCTCCTCGGGTATCGAGTCGAGCGCGTCACCGACGAGTTCCTCGAAACGCTCCCGTGACACCGCGAATCCCGCCATGCCAGGAACGTACCCCGATGGCCCCGTGCCCCCCGCTCAGCACGCGCCGACGGTCCCGGCAACACGATCGCAACACGAAACAGCTTGACCGACCGGGCGCGCATCTCTACGATCGACAGACCGGTTGCACATACGTCACCGAGCGGCCCTTCGGGGTGGTTCGGAGTCGTGCAGCCGGGAGGACACTCCAGGGTGTCCGGGGGTGGCGGAGGCCCGCGAGGGCGGCCGTCGCTGACTGGTTGCGACGGCGCAGCACCCACCCGGGTGCGAGGCCGGAACACCGGGCCCGGGCCGTCGGGAGTGGCCGAAGGAGCGCAATCCGGCCGGTGGGCAACTTCCGGGCGAGGCGTTCCGGCGAGGTGGGGCCCCGAGGAGATCGGAACTGCTACGCAGGGATGACTACTCGGGGCCGCTTCGCGTCCGGTGCGCGCCCGACGCCCCGGCAACGCTGCAGCCGCCGATGCGCCCACACCCGAGGACGCGACACCCGGTGGATACCGTGGGCTCGTGACCGACCCCCTCCTCGTGCGTCTCGACGCATCGCAACGCGAAGCCGTGACCGCCGCCGCGCTGCCCCTCGCGATTCTCGCCGGCGCCGGATCAGGCAAGACGCGCGTCCTCACCCACCGCATCGCCTGGCAGGCGCGCGAAGACCACATCGACCCGGCCCACGTCTTGGCCCTCACCTTCACGCGCAAGGCAGCCGGCGAACTGGTCACGCGGCTCGGGCGACTGGGGGTGCGCG
>JBBRHS010000064.1:0-10862 GCA_038222385.1 Acidimicrobiia bacterium | reverse complement strand
CGAGCAGGTCGAGGCCGACCTCGTGGAGCTCGACGTCGAGCTCGGACCACCACAGCTTGGTGAGGCTGGCCTCGGCGCCGGCCTTGCCGCCGGCGGCCAGGGTGGTGACGGTCTGGAGCGTCTGGAGCTGGTACGCCTCGGCCGCGATCTGGGCCTGCGCGACCCGCTGCCGCACGAGCGGATCGTCGGCGCCGCGTTCGCGCGCGAGCTCGACCAGCCGAGCGACCGTCGCCAGGAACCGGCCGGGGCTGCGGAGGGTGAGGCCGCGCTCGGCTCCGGTCGTGGCCATCGCGACCTTCCAGCCCTGGTCGACCTCGCCGAGCACCATGGCGTCGGGCACGAACACGTCGTCGCAGAAGACCTCGGCGAAGCCTTCGTCGCCGTCGAGTCGCCCGAACCCGCGCACCGTGACACCGGGCGAGTCGAGGGGGAGGAGGAAGTAGGTGAGTCCGCGGTGGCGTTCCGCGGTCGGGTCGGTGCGGTACAGCCCGAACAGGTGGGTGCAGAACGCGCCGCGCGTCGTCCACGTCTTCTGGCCGGTGAGGCGCCAGCCGCCCGCGGCGTCGTCGTGCTCGGCCCGGCTGCTGATGCCCGCGAGGTCGCTCCCGGCGTCGGGTTCCGACCATCCCTGGCACCACGTCTCCTCGCCGCTCGCCATCTTCGGGAGGAAGCGGTCTTGCTGTTCGGGGGTGCCGAACTCGAAGAGTGTGGGCGCGAGCAGGAAGATGCCGTTCTGGGTGACCCGTTGCGGCGCGCCGGCCCGGTAGTACTCCTCCTCGAAGAGCAGCCACTCCCAGATGCTCGCCTCGCGGCCACCGTAGGACTCGGGCCACGAGACGACGGCCCAGCGGGCCTCGAAGAGGGTTCGCTCCCACTCGAGGTGGAGATCGAACCCTTCCCGGGTGTCGCCCGACGGGAGGGGAGCGGCGGGCACGTTCGCCTCGAGCCAGGCGCGTGCCTCGGCCCGGAAGGCTTCCTCGGCGTCGCTCCAGGTGAGGTCCATGCGGACCCGGAGGCTACAAGCGGATCTGACGCGCCGTCAGAATCGGCACAAGCTCTACGATCCCCCGGATGCAGATCGAGGTCGCGGGGATCACCAAGCGGTTCGGCTCGGCGGTGGCTGTCGACGACCTCAGCTTCTCCGTGCGTCCCGGCGCGGTCACGGGGTTCATCGGGCCCAACGGCGCGGGCAAGTCGACCACGATGCGGATGATGCTCGCCCTCGACCGGCCCGACGCCGGCCGGGCCACGTTCGACGGTCTCCCGTACCGCCAGATCCGGGACCCCATGCGATCCGTCGGCGCGCTGCTCGACGCGAAGGCCGTCCACCCGCGCCGCTCCGCTCGCAACCACCTCCGCATGTACGCAGCGTCGAACGGCATCCCTGATTCGCGGGTCGACGAGGTGATCGACCTGGTCGGGCTCGCCGACGTCGCGTCCCGCCGGGCCGGCGGGTTCTCCCTCGGGATGGCGCAACGACTCGGGCTCGCCCTCGCGCTGCTCGGCGACCCGCCGGTGGTGATCCTCGACGAGCCCGCGAACGGACTCGATCCCGACGGCATCATCTGGATCCGCACGTTCATGCGGTACCTCGCCGACCAGGGCCACAGCGTCTTCGTGTCGAGCCACCTCCTCTCCGAGCTCGGCCAGGTCGTCGACGACCTGGTGGTGATCGGCAAGGGTCGACTCCTGGCCCTCGGTTCGTTGCACGATGTGCTCGGCACCGGCGGGCGGGACGCGGTCACCGTCGTGTCGCCCGACGCAGTGCGGTTGGCCGAACTGGTCCGGGACCGCGGTGTCACCGTTGCAACCGACGACAGCAACCGCATCGAAGTGGCCGGACTCGACGCGGTCGCGGTCGGCGAACTGGCGGCTGCGCACGGCATCGTCCTCCACGAGCTGACCCCACGTGAGCCGTCGCTCGAAGACGCGTACCTACGCCTCACCTCGGATTCGCGCGAGTTCCGGGCCGGGGGAGCGGAGTGATCCACCTCCTGCGGGCCGAGTGGATCAAGTTCCGCTCGGTGCGGAGCACGTGGGTCCTCACGGGCGTCGCGGTCGCGCTCTCGCTGCTCATCGCGGGGATCGCGGCGAGCGCCGACGACGGAGGCCAACCCGCGGTCGAGACGCTCGCGGTGAGCTCGACGTTCGTCTTCATCCTCCTCCTGGTACTCGGGATCCAGTTCATCGGCCAGGAGTACCGCTTCGGGACGATCCGGGCGACGTTCACTGCCGTGCCGAAGCGCACCCGCGTCCTTCTGGCGAAGACCACGTTCGGCGTCGGCATCGGTGCGGTCACCGCGCTGGTGGCGTTCGTCGGTTCGTTCGCCGTCGCGAGCATCGTCTTCGCCGGCGATGATCGCTCGATCCCGTTGGACGCCCGGCTCGCCGAGACGATCACGGCGTACGTGGTCGTGGCGGCAGTCTCGGTGGTCCTCGGCATCGGCGTCGGTGCGATCACCCGCAACCCGGCCCTCGGGATCGCGGCCGTGCTGATCGACATGTTCGTGCTCGAGTCGCTCGTGACCGTGTTCGTGTCGGAGGACCTCGGATCGATGCTGCCGTTCAACGCCTCGTTCGCGGCCCTGCCGGGAATCGGCGGCGACACGTTGCTCTCGCCGTGGTTCGTTGCCCTCGCGGTCTACGCAGCCTGGGCCGTCGGCCTGCTCCTGATCGGCGGCCTGATCGTAGAAAGAAGGGATCCGTGAAGAGGAGAAGGAGCGGAGCGGGCGGATACGCGGCGCGGGCCGGGCACGGGGGTGCGGTCGAGCCTGCGGAGCGGATTCGACCATGAAGAGGAGAAGGAGCGGAGTGGGCGGATACGCGGCGCGGGCCGGGCACGGGTGTGCGGTCGAGCCTGCGGAGCGGATTCGACCATGAGAATCGTCGTCGACGACGGGTTCGAGCTCATCGGGATCATCATCCCGGTGCTGCTCCTCGCCTGGCTCGCGTCACGGCTCCTGGGCATTCGGCGGAGTGCGCTCCGCAGCGTGCTCACCGGGCTCCTCGGCGTCACCCTCGGTGTGCTCCTCGCCGCCGCGACGTACCAGGGCCGCTTGCCGACGACGTTCGAGCTCGCGATCCGTGTCGCGGCGTTCTCGATCATCTCGACGATGGGCCTCGCGATCGCGTGGGAGTTCGTGGCCAGCCCGGCCCGCCGCACGCGCGAAGATCGTCTCGGCCGCCTCCCGCACCTCCCTCGACCCGTGAAACGGATCCGGCGCACGCTCGCCCCACCGCTGCGGTTCCAGCAGGTGCTGCGCATCGCCAAACGTCGGGGCCTGCTGCACCGGAGGTTCGCATCGGTCGCAGGTCTCTCCGACCCCGCGTTCGGGCCGTGCCTGCGGGCGACGCTCGAGGAGTGCGGCGGGATGTTCGTGAAGCTCGGCCAGGTGGCGTCGACGCGTGGTGACCTCCTGCCCGCGCCACTCATCGAGCAGCTCA
This sequence comes from Acidimicrobiia bacterium, assembly GCA_038222385.1. Taxonomy (GTDB): domain Bacteria; phylum Actinomycetota; class Acidimicrobiia; order IMCC26256; family JANYLB01; genus JANYLB01. The sequence continues at coordinate 7,418 of JBBRHS010000064.1, read as the reverse complement.
CCGAGTTGCAGTCGGGCGTCGCGCCGGAATCGGCCCAAGACATCCGTACGGTCGTCGAGGAGGAGCTCGGGCGACCGGTCGAGGAGGTGTTCGCCTCGTTCGAGTGGAAGCCACTCGCGGCCGCGTCGATCGGCCAGGTGCACCGTGCGGTGCTGACGACCGGCGAGCGGGTGGTCGTGAAGGTCCAGCGTCCGGGTATCGCCGACATCGTGTCGCGCGACACCCAGGCGATGTTGTCGCTCGCGGGGTTCCTGCAGCGCCGCACGACCATCGGGTTGCGCGTCGACGTGGTCAGCCTCGTGCGCGAGTTCACCGATGCGGTGGAGGAGGAGCTCGACTTCAGCGCGGAGGCTCGAGCAGAGGCGCGCGTCCGGGCGAACCGCGCCGACGACATCGGGGTGCGGATCCCCACGGTGTACGAAGACATGTCGACCCGACGACTGCTCGTGCTCGAGGAGGTGTCGGGCCGGACGATCGCCGACAGCAGCGCCGTCGACGCGGTACCGGTGTCGCGCACGGAGCTCGCGACTCGCCTGCTCGCGTCGTTCCTCGGTCAGATGCTCACCGACGGCGTGTTCCATGCCGACCCGCATCCGGGGAACATCCTCGTGGAGACCGACGGCACGCTCGCACTGCTCGACTTCGGGTCGACCGGGGTGCTCGACGCCGTCACGTTGCAGGCCCTCGGGGGGATGTTGCTCGCAACGCAGCTGAACGATCCTGCGCTACTGCGGCGGGCCGTGCTCGCGATCGCACCACCTCCGCCCGGTGCCGACGTAAGTCGGTTGGAATCGGATCTCGCGCAGTTCCTCGCCGTGCACGTGGGTGGTGGAGGCCTCGACGTCTCGATGTTCCAGGCGATGATCGGTGTGCTGCGACGGAATCACCTGAGCGTCCCGCACTCGTTCACACTCCTGGCCCGGGCGCTCATCACCCTCGACGGCACCCTTCGCACGCTCGCGCCCGGCTACTCCACCGCCACCCACGCGACCCAGCTCGCCCGCCCGATGCTCGCACCGGCCGACTCCGACGAGCTGGCCGAACAGCTGCAGCAGGAGCTCCTGCGGAGTCTCCCGTCGTTGCGAACCCTGCCCGACTCCGCCGAGGCCGTCGCCAACCAGCTCCGCACCGGCCAGTTGAGCATCCGCAGCCGCCGCTACGCCGATCCCGACGACGCCACCTTCGTGCGCACGCTCCTCAACCGGGCGATACTCGCCGCCGTCGGCATCATCGGACTCGCCGTGTCGGCCCTGCTCCTGCTCGCCGCCGCGCAGGAATCGAACGGGAGGGACTCGTCGACCCTCGAGGCGATCGGCTACTCCGGCATGTTCCTCGCCAGCATCATCACCATGCGAGTCGTCGCCCTCGTCGTCCGCGACGGCCACAACTGACCCGGATCAAGAGCGGTCAGCGCGGTTCGTCGATGGTGGTGCCACGTCCCAGGATGTGGGCGACGACGGCGAGGACGCCGACGAGCCCGGCACAGACGATCCACATCGTCTCGGGTCCCGCTCCGCCGTAGATCGGCGCGGCACCGAACGCGGCGAACGCAGCTGCGGCCGCGCCGACGGCGCCGTAGAGACCCTGTCCGGCTGCAGCAAGCGAGGCCGGCGCGCCGCGGGCGACCGCAGACTGGCCGGCCGGTGTGGTGACCGCGTCGCAGACGGAGTGCACCAGCGCGAGGACCGAGGCGAACACGATGGAGCCGGTCAGCCCGTAACCGGCGATGCAGGGCACGGTGATGACCAGCGCGACGACACCGCTCCTGACGGGCCCACGCCGATCGGCGAGCCGGCCGCCGAACGGGCTCAGGGCCACGAGGGGGAGTGCGAAGAGCGCGAGGGTGGCCGCGATGACCGCAGTGCTCGCGCCGAGATCGCTCATGTACTTCGCCCACATCGCGTCGAACACGCCGATCGACAGGAACAGCGCGGCTCCGAGCGACAGGCCGGCCAGGACACCTCGGCGGCGCAACAAGAGCCTCACCGCGCGCTTGTCGCCCTGGGGTTCCACCGGAGGCTCTTCGATCCGGGCGACCGCAGGTGAGGTGATCGCCAGCGCGATCGCGAAGACGATGAAGGGGGCGTGCAGGCCGAGGAACCCGGCGATGAGCGCGGCGATCGGGGGCCCGGCGATGAACCCGCCCACTTCGACGCTCGCGAGTCGGCCGAGCGCCTCACCGGATCGATCCCCGGCCCGGCTCACCACCACCCGTCTGGTCGCGGGGATGAACACCCCGGAACCGAGCCCGAGGAGGATCCGGGCGCCGACGAACTCCCAGAGTTCCGTCGCCAGTCCGAACCAGAGCATCCCGGCCGCGGCGACGGCCAGGCCACCGCGCAACAGGAGTCGCGTGTACCCGCGGTCGGCGTAGCGGGCGAGCGAGACCTGGGCGACCACGCCGGCGAGGAAGCTCGCGCCGCCGATGAGGCCGAGGCCCGCGGTGGGGAGGTCGTACTCCTTCTGGAGCTCGGCGAGCAGCGCGAAGATCCCGCCGTAGCCGAGGGCCTCGATGGCGACCGCGACGTACAGCAGCACGGGGATGCGCGACGTTGCCGCCGCCTGCGGGTGTTCCATGACGGGAGGGCGCTTTCCGTCAGGTCGAGCTGGTGGCGCCGGTGTCCGCCTCGGCGTCGGCCACGGCGGTGGCCTTCGCCCAGCGGTAGTCGGCCTTGCCCGACGGCGACCGGACCATTTCGTCGACCACGACGATCGCCCGGGGCACCTTGTACCCGGCGATCGACTTGCGGGCGTGTTCCGCCAGTTCACCCGCGTCGGGAGTCGCGTCGGGCCGCGCCTTCACGACCGCGACCACGCGCTCGCCCCATCGCTCGTCGGGTACGCCGACGACGACCACATCGAACACGTCGGGGTGCGACTTCAGCGCGAGCTCGACCTCCTCGGGGTAGATCTTCTCCCCGCCGGAGTTGATGCTCACGGAGCCACGCCCGAGCAGGGTGATGGTGCCGTCGGCTTCGACGCGCGCCATGTCGCCGGGGAGCGCCCACCGCTCGCCGTTGATCTCCACGAACGTGGCCGCGGTCTTCTCCGGGTCCTTGTAGTAGCCGAGGGGCATGTAGCCCCGCCGCGCGAGGCGGCCGATCACCTCGTCGCCCGGGACCACCGGCTTGCCGGCGTCGTCGAGCACGGTGGTGTGCTCACCCATGGCGAAGCGCGGCTTCCCGGTGGAATCGGAACCGGCGACCGTGCCCTGGTAGCCCGTCTCCGATGCCCCGAGCGAGTCGATCACGAGCACGTTCGGCAACCGGGCGGCGATCGCTTCCTTGACCGTCGGCGAGAGGATCGCACCGCCCGAACCGATCACGAAGAAGCTCGACAGGTCGATGTGGGCGAGGGCGGGATCGTCGAGCGCCTCGATGAGAGGTCGGGCCATCGCGTCGCCGACGAGGCTCGTGGTCATCACCTTCTCGCGTTCGATCGTGCGCCAGGTGGCGACGGGATCGAGCTTGCGGGCCGACGAGAGCACGAGCGTGTTGCCCTGGAGCAGCAGCATGGTCGCGACCCACTGCGCGGCACCGTGCATGAGCGGCGCGAGCGGGAAGCCGACCGTTCCTCCCGCGTTGCGCGCTTCTTCGATCACCTCGTCGAGCGACTCGAAGGGCGCACCGCCCATACGCATCAGCGCACCGATCGTGGAGTTGAAGTAGTCGTCCTGACGCCACATGACGCCCTTCGGCATCCCGGTGGTGCCACCCGTGTAGAGGACGTAGAGGTCGTCGCCCGAGCGGGGCGCGAAGTCGCGTTCGCTTGATGCCGCCGCGAGCGCGGCCTCGTACTCGACCGCGCCGATCATCGCGAGGTCTTCGTCGGTGTCGTCGTCGATCGACACGAAGGTCGTGAGCTTCGGGCAGTCACCCCGCACCGCGGCGATGCGGGGGACGAACTCGCGGCCGTGGACGAGCGCGACGAGATCAGCGTTGTCGAAGAGGTACCGGAGCTCGGCCTCGACGTAGCGGTAGTTCACGTTGATCGGCACGGCCCGGATCTTCCAGGCCCCGAACATGGCCTCGATCCACTCGTTGCCGTTGTAGGCGTAGATCCCCACGTGGTCGCCGGCCTGCACTCCGTTGGCGGCGAGGTGGTGCGCCAGCCGGGTCGCGCGCTCGTCGAGCTCGCGGTAGGTGATCCGACGGCGGTCGTCGACGACGGCTTCCCGGTCGGGGACCGCGTCGGAGACGGCTTCGAACAGGTCGGCGAGGTTCCACTGCTGAGTCACGGCCACTCACCCTAATGGTCGAATCCGCTGCGCCTGCTCGGGCTAGCGCACCGCGATGACCGAGGAGCCGTGGCCGAAGAGGCCCTGGTTCACCGTGATGCCCGCGGTGGCGCCCTCGACCTGGCGGTCGCCGGCCTGGCCCCGCAGCTGCCAGGTGAGCTCGCAGACCTGGGCGATCGCCTGGGCCGGAACCGCTTCACCGAAGCACGCCAGACCCCCACTCGGGTTCACCGGGACGCGGCCGCCGATGGTGGTGTCGCCGTCGTTGAGGAGCCGTTCGGCCTCACCTGCCTTGCAGAGCCCGATGTTCTCGTACCAGTCGAGCTCGAGGGCGGTCGAGAGGTCGTAGACCTCAGCGAGGCTCATGTCGTCGGGGCCGAGACCGGCCTGCTCGTAGGCCGCGTGCGCGATCGAGTCGCGGAACGTGCGCTCGGGGAGCGACACGGCAGCCGCGGAGTCGGTGGCGAAGTTCGGCATCTCGATCACCGTGTTCGGGTACGTCGGGGTGACCGTCGACACCGCGGCGATGCGAACGGGACGGGACGCGCCCTTCGCCGTCGCGTACTCGGTGCTCGACAGCACGACCGCCGCCGCACCATCGCTGGTCGCGCAGATCTCGAGGAGCCGCAGCGGATCCGACACGACCGGCGAGGCGTCGACGTCGGCCTCGGTGACCTCCTTGCGGAACCGCGCGTACGGGTTGTGCAGTCCGTGGCGTGCGTTCTTCACCTTGACCTTCGCGAAGTCCGACTGGGTGGCGCCGAACACCTCCATCCGGCGCCGCGCGTACAGGCCGAAGTAGGTGGGGTTCGTGGCCCCGAGGAGGCGGAACCGCAGCCAGTCGGGATCGTCGCCCCGCTCACCGGCATTGGGCGCGAGGAAGCCCTTGGGGGTGGTGTCGGCACCCACGACGAGGGCAACGTCGACGAGGCCGGCGAGGATCTGGGCTCGGGCGGCGTTCAGCGCGGTCGCGCCCGAGGCGCAGGCCGCGTACGACGAGGAGACCGGCGCTCCCTGCCAGCCGAGAGCCTGCGCGATCGACGCGCCGGCGACGTAGCCGGGGTAGCCGTTCCGCACGGTCTCGCCACCGGCGATGAACTGCACGTCGCGCCAGTCGACGCCGGCATCATCGAGCGCGGCGCGGGCCGCGACGACCCCGTACTCGACGAAGTTCTTGCCCCACTTGCCCCACGGGTGCATCCCGACCCCGAGGACCGCGACGCCTTCCGGCGCGCTCATCTCTTCCACTCCTGCCGCAAGCGGCGGGCCGTTCGGGCCCCGCCTCGGACACTGGTCATGGGGACGATCGTCATGCTGCTCGGTCCTCGGCTCATACGATCTTCCAGTTCCACATGAGGTGCTCCGCTTCGTCGTCTTCGTAGAGCGTCCCGAGCACGAGCTCGACGTCGGCGCCGACGGTCAGGTCGGCCGGGTCGTCGCCGGCGGCGAGTTGTCCGAGCACGACCATCTGCTCGTCGGGCAGCTCGGCCGCGACCACCGTGTACGGCACGAACGGGTCGGGTGCGACGTAGGGCGCCGGTGGCTGGTAGTGGTTCGTGGTCCACGACCACACCCGACCCCGTCGACCGAGGATCGTCTCCTCGAGCTCTTCCGCGGGAGCGGCCGGGTTCCGGGAGAACGCGAGGTTCTTCGGGAAGAAGATGCTCCCGGTCTCGGCGCCCCGGTTCGCGAGCAACGCCGGCGCGTCGTCGGTGGTGAACCACCCGTCGATCGCGGGTACCCGGGGCTTCGTCATGTGGCGGTCTTCGTCATGTCGTGCTCCCGTCCAGGCGGCGCAGCGTGGCGTCGGCCTGTTCCATGATGCGTGCGATCAGTTCGGCCACGGTGGGCAGCTCGTCGATCACTCCGACGTTCTGACCCGTCGGCAGGATCCCGGCGTCGAGTCGCCCCTCGACCAACGCGGCGCGGGTCAGCATCGGTGCGTTCGCGGCCATCGCGAGCTGGGCCAGGCTCAGGTCCTGGCTCTTGCGCATCGCGAGCCCCTCCCGCGCGAGGTCGCCGACCGAGGTCCCGGTGAGCTTGCGGAACTCGAGCGCATTCTTGAGGGCGCGGGGGAGCGCGGTGAGGCGACCGGAACCCGCGAGGTGCTCGATCACCTCGGTGCGAATGACTCGCTGCGGATAGCCGTCGATCGCGGTGGTCACGACTGTTCCCGTGACGGGCGTCGCGAGGTAGACCGCCTTCACGTCGTCGGGGACGGTGCTCTCGCGCGTCAACAGGAAGCGCGTCCCCATCGCGATGCCGGCGGCGCCGTAGGCGAGTGCGGCGACGAGCCCGCGCCCGTCGAAGAACCCGCCCGCGCCGAACACCGGGATGTCGACCGCCTCCGCGACCTGGGGGAGTAGCAGGCTCGTCGGCACGGTGCCGGTGTGGCCACCGCCCTCGGCGCCCTGGGCGATGACGGCATCGACGCCCCAGGCGGCGACCTTCTCGGCGTGGCGCCGGGCCCCGACCGTGGGCATCACGACCACGCCGGAGTCCTTCAGCTGCTTCACGAGCCGCTCGCCCGGCGCCTGCGCGAAGCTCGCGACGCGGACACCCTCGCCCACGATCAGCTTGATCCGCTCGTCGACGTCGGGTTGGTCGGACCGAAGGTTCACGCCGAACGGCTTGTCGGTGCGCTCCTTCACCGCGTAGATCGCGGTCCGGAGCTCGTCGAGGTCCATCGTGGCCGACGCCAGGATGCCGAGCGCCCCCGCCGCACTCGTCGCTGCGGTCAGGCGCGCGCCGGCGACCCAGCCCATCCCCGTCTGCACGATCGGGTACTCGACCCCGAACAGCTCACACGCCGGCGTGCGCAGTGCGGCATGCGCGGTCACGGGGTGGGGACTTCCTGCTCCCGGAGGCCGTGCGGGTCGACGACGTGCTGGATGAGCTCGAGCTCGTCGGGCGTGGGTGCGCGGGTCTCGCCGACGTCGTCGGGCACCACGAGGTCGAAGCCGGTGGCGGCGACGATCTCGTCGACGCTCACGCCGGGGTGCACCGAGTGCAGCCGCATCGTGTGGTCGGGCGTGGCGAAGTCGAGCACTCCGAGGTTGGTGACGACACGACGGATCTCGTGGTAGCGCGACGCCTCGGGGCCCAGCGCGGCGGCGCGGTCGTAGCCCACGCCGGTGACGACGTCGACCTTCGGGACGAACACCTTGGGCGAGTGGTTCGG
>JBBRHS010000063.1:0-10895 GCA_038222385.1 Acidimicrobiia bacterium | reverse complement strand
GGGCGTCGGCGTGAGCCGGGCCGACGCGACGTACGACACCGCCGACGCGACGATCACGACGGGCATGAGCGTGACGCCGTCGGCCGAGAGGAACAGCGTCGTGATGAGCACCGACGTGAGCGGGAGTCCGAGCATCGCGGTCGTCATCGCGCCCATGCCCATCGCTGCTCCCGCGACCATCGGGAGATCGGTCACCGACGAGAGCGCGACACCACCGGCGGCGCCGATGAACAGGCCGGGAAAGACGGGGCCGCCGCGGAAGCTGCTCAACGAGATGCTGTAGGCCACGCCCTTGCACACCATGAGCAGCACGAGCGCGCCGACGCTCCATCCCGCAGCGCCCTCGAGGAGTGCGGGCAACTGGTCCTGACCGGAGAACAGGACGAACGACGAGCTGCGGTCGGTGACCTGGGTAAAGAGCACGACGAGCAGCCCGATCGCGAGGCCCGCGACCGGTGTGAACAGCAGGCTGTTGCGGGCCACGAGCGGGCGGACGAACAGCGCGAGGCGCTTGATCCCGGCCGCGAGCACCGCGGCCGCGACGCCGATCACGATCGCCCACAGGAACTCGGCACCAGTGGGTGACGCCGCCGCGGGGAGCTTCGGGACGGAGAGCGAGAACGTCCCGAAGCCGGTCCAGTCGTCGAGGCCCACGAAGATGAGCGATCCCACTCCCGCCGCGATCAAGCCGGGCACGAGCACGACGCCCAGCAGCGCGCCGCCGAGACCGGCCGCCTCCATTAGCAGGAACGCACCGACGATCGGCGACCCGAGCAGCGTCGAGACTGCGGCGAAGCTGCCGGCGACGCCGATCACGACCGCGGCCATCGGTGGCGCGTCGCGCTTCAGGAGATGGATCGCGAGCACGCCGAGCCCGCTGCCGATCGCGATGAGTGGCGCCTCGGGACCGAGCACGACGCCGAGGCTGAGCGTCGCGAACGCGGCGAGGATGATGCCGGGCAGTTCGATCGGAGGGATCGCGCCCGCCGCGTGGAAGCCGTCGGCGGGGGAGTGTCCACCCGTGCCGGGCAGGTACTTGATCGCGGCCGCGACGAGCAGACCGCTGAGCACGAGGAGGGGGACGGGCCACCACGCCGGGACGGTGTGGAAGCCGAGGTCGTCGGGCAGCGTGGTGAACAGGTACTCCTGGGCCTGGGCGACCAGCTTGAGGAAGAAGTAGGCGAATGCCGCGACGGGGACGCCGATGATCGCCCCGATCACGAGCAGCAAGACGTAACCGTTGCTCTTGAGGAGCTCGACCGGCTCGGGGAGCGCGGCCGGATCGAATGGCGGTGCCGGTTCGGGCGGGAGCGTGGGATCGGTCACGAGTTCCTCCGTCAAGGCGGCGACGCTAATCGGGCGCAATCGGGTCGCGCCTCGACCGGGGGGCATGACGAGAGGGTGTCGATTCCCTGCCACGATGAGGGGGAGCAGCCGCGCGACTTCCGGGCGGCACCACGGTGGAGCGAGGAGCCGACGTGAGCCCAGGCCGGGTCGTCGATCATCCCGATCCCGCGACGCGCGCCGCGCAGGGCCGCGCCGCCCGTGCCGCGGTGCCGCGGTCCCGGCACGGGGAGTGGGATCCCCCGACGACCCGTCCCAGCCCGGTGCGCGTGCTGCAGGAGCAGGCGAAGAGCCGCGTCCCGGAGCTGGTCCCGATTCGGGACGCGCGGATGACCGCCTCGCCGTTCGAACGCGACTTCGAGACCGTCGGCGCCGCAGTGGCGAACGGTGTGCTCGAAGCCCACGAGGACGCGCCGCGGTGATGTCGGGCTCGTGCTGCACGCCGTCGGGGGAGCGACCGGATGCGACCGGGCCGGTGGCGACGTCGACTGCGGATCCGACCGTCCGGGCCGGAGCAGTCCCGGGTGAGCTGGTCACCGTGCCCGGCGGCTCGTTCCGCATGGGCGACGCCTCCGTGTGGGCGTATCCGGGCGACGGCGAGGGGCCGGTCCACGACGTCGACCTCGACGCGTTCCGGATCGGGATGCACTCGGTGACCAACACCGACTTCGCCGGGTTCGTGGCCGCGACCGGTCACGTGAGCGATGCCGAGCGGTTCGGCTGGTCGTTCGTGTTCGGTGGTCTCCTGCCCGACGACTTCCCACCGACGGCCGGCGTGGTCGACGCACCTTGGTGGCGCCAGGTCGACGGCGCCGACTGGCAGCACCCCGAGGGGCCCGGATCCGACGTCGACGACCGGGCCGACCATCCCGTGATCCACGTGTCGTGGGACGACGCGCGGGCGTACTGCACCTGGGCCGGCGCGCGGCTGCCCACCGAGGCCGAGTGGGAACGGGCCGCGCGGGGTGGCGCGACGACGGCGTTCCCGTGGGGGAACGACCTCGAGCCCGGTGGTGAGCACCGCATGAACGTGTTCCAGGGCTCGTTCCCGAACGACGACACCGGTGCCGACGGCTACTCCGGCACCGCACCCGTCGACGCGTTTGCGCCGAACGGCTTCGGGCTCCACAACGTCACCGGCAACGTGTGGGAGTGGTGCGCCGACCGCTTCGACCCCACGTACTACGAGCGCAGTCCCCGCGCCGATCCCCAGGGTCCCGACACCGGCGACCGGCGGGTCCTGCGCGGCGGCTCGTACCTCTGCCACCTCTCGTACTGCCGGCGGTACCGGGTGTCGGCCCGGTACAGCAGCGCGCCCGACAGCTCCACCGGCAACATCGGCTTCCGGGTCGCCGCCGCCCTGTAGGTTGCGCGGGCACCCGGAGTCCACCGCCGAACAGGAGCGCCCATGTCACTGACCGGCAAGGTCGCGATCGTCACCGGAGGCAACACCGGCATCGGGAAGTCGATCGTGCTGGCCCTGGCCGGGCAGGGTGCGAACATCGTGATCGACTACATCGCCGATCCGCAGGCCACCGACGACCTCGAGCAACAGGTCGGGGCCCTCGGCGCCAAGGCCGTCGGGGTCGAGGCCGACGTGAGCAAGGTCGCCGACCTCCAGCGGCTCGTCGACTCCGCGGTGCAGTCGTTCGGCCGGCTCGACGTGATGGTGAACAACGCCGGGATCGAGACCCGCACCTCGGTGCTCGACACCACCGAGGCCCAGTACGAGAAGGTGCTCGAGGTCAACCTCAAGAGCGCGTTCTTCGGCACCCAGCTCGCGGCGAAGCAGATGATCACCCAAGGTGGGGGAGGGCGGGTCATCAACATCAGCTCGGTGCACGAGGACTGGCCGATGCCGGGCAACACCGCGTACTGCCTGTCGAAGGGTGGGGTCCGCATGCTCACCCGCACGGCCGGCGTCGAGCTCGGGCCGCACGGCATCACCGTCGTCGGCGTGGGACCGGGTGCGGTGGCCACGCCGATCAACACGTCGACCATGGACGACCCGGTGAAGATGCAGACGCTCGACGCCGCCATCCCGCTCGGGCGCATGGCCCAGCCGGACGAGATCGCCAGTGTCGTCGCGTTCCTCGCCGGTGACGGCGCGAGCTACCTGACAGGTACGACGGTGTTCGCCGATGGTGGCATCATGCACAGCAGCCCCGGTCTGTAGCGGTGTACGCGGCGACGGTGCGGGCGGAGGAGCACCGGTTCCGGGGTGAGCCGGGCGTGCGACTCGCCGCCGGGTCGCTCTCGGTCATCTTCCTCCCCGGTCTCGGCATGACCGGCGTCTCCCTGCGGCACGACGGCGGGGAGCACCTCGCGCTCCCCGGCGGGGTCGAGGCGCTCCGCGGCGGGCACACGACCGGCCTGCCCCTGCTCGCACCCTGGGCCAACCGCCTCTCGCGGTGGCGGTACCGCGCATCCGGGCGCTCGGTCGACCTCTCCGGGCTCCCGCTGCACACCGACGGCAACGGCCTGCCGATCCACGGCCTGCTGGTGGGGAGCCCCGGCTGGTCGGTGGACCAGCTCGCGACCCGCGGCGACACCGCGCTGGTCCGCGCGTCGATCGCCGTCGACGCGCCGGCGTTCCCGTTCCCGCACCGCATCGAGGTCACCGCGATCGCGAGCGAGAGCCGCGTGCGCATCGACACGAAGGTCGTGCCGACGGGCCGCCGCGCGGTGCCGGTGTCGTTCGGGTGGCATCCGTATCTGCGGTTGCCCGGCGCGCCACGCCACCACTGGCGGCTCCGCCTCCCGGCCCGCCGGCACCTGGAACTCGACGAGCAGGGGATCCCGACGGGCGCGTCGACGCCGGAGCCGGTGCAGGCCGAGCTGATCGGCCGCCGCACCTTCGACGACGGCTACGCGCTCGGGCGTGGCCGTCGGCTCGTGCTCGAGCACGACTCGGGACGTTCGATCGAGCTGCGGTGTGGACCGGCGTATCCGTTCGCGCAGGTCTGGGTGCCGCCCGGCCGACCGTTCGCGGCGCTCGAGCCGATGACCGCGCCGACGAACGCCCTGGTCGACGGCCTCGCCCCGGTCGTCGCGCCGGGTGACATGTTCCGCGCATCGTACGTGCTCGCCCTCGATGGGCCAGACTGACCCCGGATGCTCTCGGACCTGCTCACGCCGCTCGCCGTGAACCCCCTGCCGTGGGCCCGGGCCCAGATGGCCTTCACGCTCGCGTTCCACATCATCCTCGTGCCGCTCGGGGTCTCGTGGGCGGCGATGGCGCTGATCGCGAACTACCGGGGGATCAAGCACGACGACGCCGACGCGCTGCTGCTCGCCCAACGCTGGTCGAAGTACATGGCGGTCACGTTCGCGGTCGGCGCGGTCACGGGCACCGTGCTCACGTTCGAGTTCGGGCTGCTGTGGCCCAAGTTCATGGGCCGGTGGGGCGACGCGTTCGGGGTCCCGTTCGCGCTCGAGGGACTGTTCTTCTTCACCGAGGCGATCTTCGTCGCGATCTACATCTACGGCTGGCGCCGCCTGAAACCATGGCCGCACTTCTGGACCGGGATCCCGATCGTGATCGCCGGGATCGGCGGCAGCGTGTCGGTGATCGCCGCGAACGCGTGGATGAACCAGCCCCAGGGCTTCACGCTGAACTCGGCCGGCGAGATCATCGACGTCGACCCGCTCGCGGTCATCTTCAACAAGGCCATGCCGCTCGAGGCCGCGCACATGGTCGTGGCCGCGTACATCGTCGGCGGGTTCCTCGTCGCGTCGGTGTACGCGTTCGGGATGCTCCGCGGGCGCAACGACCGGTACCACCGGATCGGGTTCATCATCCCGTTCACGGTCGCGGCGATCGCGGTGCCGATCCAGATGGGCGTCGGCGACCAGCTCGCCCGATGGGTGTATCAGAACGAGCCGGAGAAGTTCGCCGCCATCGAGCTCGTGCCGAAGACGGGCGACGACGTGCCCGAGACGCTGCTCGGCCGGCTCAACGCCGACGGCACGAAGGTCGAGGGCGGGATCCCGATCCCCGGCCTCGCGTCGATCCTCTCGGATCCGGGCACGGGGACGGGCACGGTCGTGCAGGGTCGCGACGCGTTCCCGGAGGACGAACAGCCGACCGTCCGCCAGGCGAACACCGTGCACCTCGCCTGGGACGTGATGGTCGGGCTCGGGACGTTCCTGTTCCTGCTGTCGGCGTGGTACGCGCTGTCGTGGTTGTTCCGGCGCGACTACCCACGCTCGAAGTGGTTCCTCCGCATCGCAAGCATCTCCGGGATCCTCGCGGTGATCACCATGGAGGCGGGCTGGGTCGTCACCGAGGTCGGCCGCCAGCCGTGGATCGTGCGCAACTACATGAAGGTCGAGGACGCCGCCACCGGCAACACCGGCGTGTGGATCACGTTCCTCGCGGTGGTCGGGATCTACTCGGTCGTCGGCGTCACGACGATCCTCGTGTTGCGGGGGATGAGCCGTCGCTTCCGCGAGGAGGCGGGCGACGACGAGACCGACGTGCCCTACGGCCCGAGCGCACGCCCCGAGGAGGTCGGCGCCCGATGACCCTCGCCGACGCGGTCGCGATCGTCCTCTTCTTCGGCGTCACCGCCTACGCGATCTTCGGCGGGGCCGACTTCGGTGCGGGCTTCTGGGACCTCGTGGCCGGGGGAGCGGAGCGTGGGGAGCGGCCGCGGGCGCTCATCGACCACTCGATCGGGCCGGTGTGGGAGGCGAACCACGTCTGGCTCATCTTCGCGCTCGTCGTGCTCTGGACCGCGTTCGCCGAGGCGTTCGCCTCGATCACGCTCACGCTGTTCGTGCCGTTGACGCTCGCCGCGTTCGGGATCGTCCTGCGGGGCTCGAGCTTCGCGTTCCGCAAGGCGGTGTTCCGTACCCGTGACCAGCGGAACTTCGGGGCCGCGTTCGCGCTGAGCTCGGTGCTCGTCCCGTACTGCATGGGTGCGGTCGCCGGCGCGATCGCGGCGGGTCGGGTTCCGTCGGGCGGAAAGACAGGTGATCCGGTCACGAGCTGGGTGAACCCGACGTCGATCGTGGGCGGCGTGCTCGCGGTCACGGTCTGCGCCTACCTCTCCGCGGTGTACCTCACCTGGGACGCGAAGCGGCTCGACGACCCCGAGATGGAGGCCTACTTCCGGAGACGCGCGATCGGCGCCGGGGTGGCCGCGGGCGTCATTGCGGCCCTCGGCATCGTCGTCTTCTACTCCGACGCTCGCTACCTGTTCGACGGTCTGGTCTCCCGCGCCCTGCCGCTCGTGATCCTCTCGGGGCTGTGCGGCGTCGGTTCGCTCGTGCTCCTCGTCCGCCGGGCCAACCACGGCGCCCGGCTCCTGTCGGTCGGGGCGGTGGCGTCGGTCGTGGTCGGGTGGGGCGTCGCCCAGTGGCCGTACCTGCTCCCGGAGTCGTTGAAGGTCGACCAGGCGGCGGCGCCCGAGGGGACCCTCGGTGCGGTCCTCGTCGTGTTCGCGCTGGCCGCGGTGATCATCCTGCCGTCGCTGGCGCTGCTCTACGTGCTCGACCAGAAGAGCCTTCTCGCCGGCGAGGGCGTCGACGAGGGCCCGGCCCCAGGCGACTGACGGAGCCGCGCGAGCCGGCCGCTCTTGAGCGCGCGGGTCCCGGGCTGTCACGCTGCCCCGGTGCCGACCCCGGACAACGCCGCCGACGACGCGCTCGAGGCCAAGGTCCCCGGCTACCGCTTCGGGATCGTGCTCCTGCTCCTGCTCGCGACGTTCGTCTTCCTCGCCTGTGGGTTCACGGGCCGGTGGGTGCACTCGGTCACCGTCGGTCTCCAGGGCATCACGCTCCTGGCCGCGCTGGTCGCGTCGAACGTGAGCCGTCGCCTCGTGCGGATCGCGTCGGTCGTGGTCGTGGCTGCGTTCGTCGGGTCGTTGGTGACCGCGACGCTGGAGCAGAAGACCGGGGCCGGGATCTCGGCCCTGTTGAGTGTGATGCTCGTCGCGGTCGCCCCCGTGGCGATCGCGCGGTCCGCCTGGAGGCGGCGGGTGATCGACGTGCACACCGTGCTCGGCGCGGTGTGCATCTACGTGTTCCTCGGCATGCTCTGGGCGTTCCTCTACACCGCGATCGGCGGCCTCGGCACCGAGGCCTTCTTCGCCGAGCCGGTCAAGGCCACCAGCGCCGACTACCTCTACTTCAGCTATGTCACGCTCACGACGGTCGGGTACGGCGACCTCACCGCCGCGGACGGTCTCGGGCGCGCGCTCGCCGTGCTCGAGGCGCTGTTCGGCCAGATCTACCTCGTGACGATCGTCGCGCTGCTCGTGTCGAACCTCGGACGGCCACGGATCCGTCCGACCGACGGGAAGTAGCACCGACCCGGCGGAGAGGTGCTCAGATACCTGCGGCTCCCATGAGTCGTCCGATGACCGCGGTCGCGGCCATCGCCGCGCCCCCGCCGAGAGCCACCCGCAGCGCGCCGCGAGCGGGCGACGACCCGCCGGTCCGCGCCGCGATCGCACCCGCGCCGGCGAGGCACACCAGCGCCACCACCGCGATCGCCCACGCCCGCACCGATGCCGGCACGACGAGCAGCGTGAGGACGGGAATTGCTCCGCCGGCCGTGAATGCCGACGCCGACACGACCGCGGCCTGGATCGGGCGGGCACGCGTCTGCCTGCTGAATCCGAGCTCGTCGCGGAGGTGGGAGCCGAGCGGATCGTGGGCCGTGAGCTGGATCGCGACGCTCCGCGCCAGCGAGGCCTCGACGCCACGCGCCTCGTAGATGTGCGCGAGCTCTTCGAGCTCCGATGCCGGACTCGCAGCCAGCTCGGCCTCCTCGCGCGCGGCGTCGGCGAGCTCGGAGTCGCGTTGGGAGCTGACCGACACGTACTCCCCGGCGGCCATCGACATGGCGCCGGCCACGAGGCCGGCGAGGCCGGCGACGAGGATCGCATCGCGGCCGGCGCCGCTCGCGGCGACACCGATCATCAGGCTCGCGGTCGACACGATCCCGTCGTCGGCGCCCAACACCCCGGCCCGCAGCGCCCCGACCCGTCCGCCCCGATGGCGCTCGCTGTGACTCGGCACGGTGGCCTCCCGACCTCAGGTTCACGACCTAGGTCGTGACTGTGCCACACGAGGTCCCCCCGACCGATCCGAAGTCTGGGTACGGTTCGACCTCTGGTCGAGCTCCCGGACTGTCGATAGGGGTCGTCATGGACATCACTGCATCCCACGCTCGGAGACTGCTCGTCGTGGTGTCGGCGATCCTCGTGCTCGCCTTCGCGGCCGGGTGTTCGTCCGACGACTCAGATTCGTCGAGCTCCTCGAGCTCCTCGAGCTCGTCGACCTCGAAGGTGCCGAGCGATCCGACGAAGCCGCCCGCGTGCCCGTCGGCGTCCGACGTCGACAAGATCCTGAAGGCCGGCCTCGACACCCCCACCGACGACGTCAACGGCTCGATCCGCACCTGCACCTACAACACCACTGCGGGTGGCGACGAGGTCGTGATCCGCTTCGAGGTCGGCGTGAGCGCGGCCGACTTCGCTGCCGCAGCGCAGTCGCCGGGCCCCTCGGGTGAGATCTCTTCGGCGATCACCGGACTCGGCGATGCGGCCTTCACGATGCCGCGCGAGGAGCCGGGTGGCACGGTCACCGAGGTCGCCGCGCTCTCGGGTAGCACCGAGGTGTCGGTGCTCGCGCCGGTCTCGGTCGCAAGCGTCACCGACCTCGTCAGGTCGCTGCTCGAGTCGGTGTGACCGAGTGCGCGGTCATGCCCAGAGCCGGGTTCAGCTCGACGACCACGTGGTGGTCGTCGTGGTGGGTCGACCGTCGGCCTGGAGACTGGTCACGCTCGCGAAGCCGTCGCCGAACGCCTCGGTGTCGGTCTTCGGAGCGGTGGCGGTCGACGAGCAGTCGACGGCGCCGAGTGCGGCTCCGTCGAGCGTCGTCGCGGGCGGTACCTGCTCCACGCCCCGTAACGTCCCCGAGCTGCACGTCGGGATGTTGAGGTTCAGCACGACGACCGGGGCTTCACCGCCTGCGAGTTCGTCGCGGTGGGCCGAGACCCATCCCGACACGATCTTGGCGCCACTCGTGTAGTCGGGCGCGGGGTCGCCGAGACCCTGACTCGCCGCGATGGCGGGGATCCCGACCGATGCTGCCTTCTCGGCTGCGCCGACGGTTCCCGAGACCGCGGCGAGGGGTCCGAAGTTGGGACCCTCGTTGACGCCCGACACCACGAGATCGGGCTGCTGCTTCATCACCGTGTCGAGCGCGTACGCGACCGAGTCGGCGGGGTAGCCGTCGACCGCGACCGCGGGGAAGCCGTTCAAGGTCGACGTCTTCGTGCTCGTGAGTGGTGTCGGGGTGGTGTTGGCGCCGGTACCGCTCTGGTTCGTCGTCGGCGCCACGACGGTGACCGTCACGCCGGGAAGGGTAAGGAGTTCGGTCACGACTGCATCGAGACCCGGTGCGTCGTAGCCGTCGTCGTTGGTGACGAGCACCGACAGAGGCTTCACCTCCGCGGGTGTCGTTTCACCGTCGGAATCGCCGGAGCTGCTGCACGCCCCCAGGAGGGCGATGGCCCCCACGACCGCCAGGATCCGTAGCCGAGTGGTCCGCACGACCGTGACCCTAGGAGAAGAAGCGGAGTCGGCGGTCGCGCGCCGCGGGTCGTCAGCTGGTGGGCGGTCGAGCCGACGCCGCGGATTCGACCGTAGAGAGGGCCTGTAGGTCGTCGGCGAGGATGATCTCGCCGTCGAAGTGGGCGGCCGCTTCGGCGATCCACTCGCTTTCGGTGCCGGGTGGCGGCGGCGGGACGCAGTGGGTGAGCACGAGTGTCCCGACCCCCGCCTGCGCCGCGGTCCGCGCTGCATCCTCGACCGAGGAGTGGTAGTCGAGGATGTCCTGGAAGCGCGTCATCGGAACGCTCTCGACGAGTGAACGGCGGATGACGGTCTGGACGTAGATGTCGGCGCCGGCGCACAGGCGGTCGAGTCCTTCGCACGGGACGGTGTCGCCGGCGACCACGATTGCCGCGCCTTCGTGTTCGAAGCGGTATCCCACGGTGGGGTGCACGGGGCGGTGATCGGTCGGGGCGGCCAGCACGCGTACACCATCACGGTCGAAGACGATGCCGTCGCTCACCTCGGCGACGTTCGCGCTCGGGCGCCACCGGAGGTCGTCGTGGTGGGCGAGGCGGTAGCCGATGTCATCGTCGAGCATCGCGAGCGTCCGGTCGACGAAGGTCCCGGTACCGGCCGGACCGACGAGCTCGAGGGGTGCCTCGACCGGCGACATCACCCATCGGGTGGTGAGGACGTCGTTGAAGTCGGAGACGTGGTCGGAGTGGAGGTGGGTGAGGAACACCGACGTGAGCATCCCGGGGAACGCGCCCGCCGCGGCGAGCCGCATCAGCACGCCCCGGCCGCAGTCGACGAGGAACTGCAGACCTCCTGCGCGCACGAGCGTGGCCGGTCCGGCCCGATCGGGGTGGGGGAGGGGATTCCCGGTCCCCAACAACACGACGTCCACGATCAACCCCCGAAACTAGTCGCACTTCAAGTGCAACTATCGTGACTCGCGGGCGTCGCCGCGTCAACGCCGGT
>JBBRHS010000062.1:0-11086 GCA_038222385.1 Acidimicrobiia bacterium | reverse complement strand
TCGGACCTGACCCGCACCTGCAAGGGTCCCGACAACCTCGGCGCCGACTTCTGGTTCCAGCCCGGCCTCTACTACTTCGACTTCCGTGACGGCACTGCGACCACCTGCGTCAACGGCGGCGGCTCGCAGTTCCGGGAGTGGTGCGTGGGCGACCAGAAGGGCAACCCCCGCATCGTCGGCGGCACGCCCCTCGGATGGGATCCCACCCCCTCCGCCAGCTCGCCGGCCTTCAACCCGACGGCCGCGACGAGCACCAACTTCACCAACCCGGCGAGCGGAGCGGTGATCGACGGCACCTCGGCCACGGCCAATCCGTACTCGTCGGGATCGAGCGCGATGAAGGCGACCGGCGACGACGGCGGGAGCTTCACCAGCCGGAACCTCGCCTACGCGCTCGGCTCCGGTGCGATCACCGACTCGAACGCAGCCAAGTACACGGCGAGCTGCACGTTCGGGTGCAGCGCGAACGTCGTGCTGAGGAGCTTTCCGACGATCCTGGCGGACGCGGTTCCGTCGTCGGCGACCCTCTCGATCCGCCACCGGGAGAGCAACACGGGCGTCTCCGCCAGCGTCGACATCCTGAGCGCGTCGAACGCCGTGCTCTGCTCGCAGCCCCAGACGGTCACGACCGCGAGCAATCCCGCGGTGTCGACCTGGAACCTCCCTGCGAACTGCCTCGACACTGCCGCGAAGGTCAACGGCGTGAAGGTGCGGTACAACGTCAGTGCGCCGTTCTTCTCGGGGACGCGGTCGTTCTGGCTCGACGGCGCGGAGCTCACCGTGAACTGGGCGACCGCGGCCGGGCGTTCGATCACCGTGTCCGGCTTCAACGCCTCTGTGCCGAGTGACGCCTCGAACCTCAGCGCCACCCTCACGGTGGAGCACAGCGAGAGTGCGGGCACCTCGCCGCAGGTGGTCTTGAGCCCGGGAGGAGGTGCGTGCACCTTCACGCCCGGCACCAATCCGATCAACGTCTCGGCGTGTCTCAACACGCCGGCGAAGTTCACGAACCTGACCGCGACGTACTCGGCGACTCTCGGCGCGAACAAGAACGCCTCGCTCGACGGCATGAGGCTGAACGTCTCCTACACCGCCGCGAGCCGTCCGACGTTCCCGGGCGCCTGCGATCCCGACGCGCCGGGTGTCCAGTTCGTGTTCGCCGGCGACAGCCGCGTCCGATTCGTCGATGGCACCGCGAACCTGTGTGCCGGTCCGCCGCCCGGATCGGTCGGTCAGGCCGGCTACTCCGCGCAGCGAATCGCGATCTACGGCAACCGCGAGATCCCGACGTTGCCTCCCTCGGCCGCCACCGCGGTCGGGAGCGGTGTGACGAACCCGGCGAACGCGCTGATCATGGCCGAGCAACCGGCGAACACTTCGGCGACGATCTCGTGGAGCTCCACGTTGTTCTCCCCGAAACCGACGTCACCGGGCACCGTGCGGATGACGGTTCCCGGTCTGGCCGCCGCCGGCTATCCCTCGCTCCCGGCCAACACCAAGATCACCAAGGTCGAGATGCGCGCGCAGTACAACACGCGCCCCGACTTCTGGGGGACGCTGTTCGGGTTCGCGCCCACGCTCTCGGCCCGCATCGTTCCCCCCGGTGGCGTGAACAACGTCTCGACGTGTTTCCGTTCTGGTCTCCAGAGCAACAGTGGTCAAGCTCTCGAGGACTGGGGCGAGCCGAAGCTCGACACGCTCGACGTGACCGACTGCTTCCGGACCAACCAGACGAACTCGTCGACCGCCGTCGACGTCGCGAAGTTGGCCAACGTCACCGTCGACTGGGAGGGCAACGTGAGCTGCTTCTTCGGCTGTGACCCGTCGGTCGACGTCGACGGTCTGGAGTTCGTGCTCACCCTCGGACCGGTCGACAACAACGCCCCCGCGGCGCTCCCCGCACAGGGTTGCATCACCGCGAAGCCCAACTACGGCCGCGGCAACAACGGCGGCGACGACAAGAGCTGCGCGGTGTTGCGGTGGGGTTCCTCCGACGGGCTCGCGAGCGGGACCACCGACCTCTTCAACCAGATCTTCGGCAACGACCCGAACGCCCCGAGCACGATGGTCTCGATGAGCGGTACTGTCTACGCGCCGAGCGCGGCGATCGACGTCGCCGAGTACGGGCGCTACTGCCAGCAGACCCGGAAGAACCGCTTCCTGTGGTGGGTGTGGGATGCGTGCGACGGCACGAACGCCAACGCGTTCAGCGGCGTGAACTACCCCGTGGTCGACCGGGGCATCATCGCCCGGACCGTGCGGATTCGAGGGTTGAAGGTCGATCCGGAGTACACCGACTACGTGGTCGGTTGCGGCCGCGACGACTGCGGGAACACCACGGTGCCGAACGCGAAGCTCGTGACCCTCCAGGCCAAGATCGACGCGACGACCCGCATCACCGCCCAGGTGTGCTTCGGACCGATCAAGACCGTCGGTGTCGACGGGTACACCACTCCTGCCGCGAGCGACGCGCAGATCGGTACGTCGACCCGCTACTGCACGGGTGACGGGTCGGGCGATCCGGTCGTAGCGACCTGGCGCGACGAACGAGCCCAGACCTAGTTCAGCCGGCCCTTCCCAGATCTCTCACGAAGAAACCGAACGGAGACAGGACATGCACTCCATCGACGTCACCCCGATCGACCAGTACCTCGACGTGTTGTGGGACAACGGCGCGACCGACCTGCTCATCACCGGCGGGAGCCAGCCGCGCGTGCGGGTCGACGGTCACCTCGTCGAGATCGAGAACACCCCGCGCTACAGCAACGCCGACGCGACGGCCCTGATCATCCAGACGATCGGTACCGACCTCACCGACGAGGTGCGGGAGAAGAAGGAAGTCGACTTCTCGTTCGCGTGGCGCGACAACGGGCGCTTCCGCGGGAACGTGTATCACCGCCAGGGTGAACTCGCGATGAGCCTCCGCGTCATCCCGTACCACATCCCCAGCTTCGAAGAGCTCGGGCTGCCGTCGGGGATCACGCACTTCGCAGGCCTGCCGCAGGGTCTGGTGCTCGTGACCGGTCCGACCGGGTCAGGGAAGTCGACGACGCTCGCGTCGATCATCGACCACATCAACGACAACCGTGCGTGCCACATCCTCACCATCGAGGATCCGATCGAGTACGTGCACAGTCACAAGATGTCGGCGGTCGACCAGCGCGAGGTCGGCACCGACACCGATTCGTTCCAGCACGCACTGCGCGCTGCGCTCCGTGAAGACCCCGACGTCATCCTCGTCGGCGAGATGCGCGACCTCGAGACCATCCAGTTCGCGCTGACGATCGCCGAGACCGGTCACCTCGTGTTCGCGACGTTGCACACCAACGACGCCGCGCAGGCGATCGACCGCATCTCCGACGTGTTCCCGTCGGACCGGCAGGAACAGATCCGGGTGCAGCTCGCGGCGTGCCTCGCCGGCGTGGTCTCGCAGCGGCTCGTCCCGAAGACGGACGAGGGCATGGTCGCGGCATTCGAGGTGCTCATCGCCAACAACGCGATGCGCAACCTCATCCGCGAGGGCAAGACCCACCAGATCCGCAATGTGGTCGCGACCGGGATGAAGGACGGCATGAAGACGCTCGAGAGCTCACTCTCGGAGCTCGTTGCCGCCGGTCTCATCAGCTACGACGAAGCGGTCGTCCACTCCTTGTTCCCGAAGGAGATCCGTCAGCCCCACGAGCACGCCGCGATGGTGGCCCGTCAGCAGGCGATGGCTTCGTAGCCGAGGTCGCCAGGGAGCCAGGTAGCCAAGGTCGTCAGCCGACGGCGGGCGCCAGCAGCCCGAGTCGACGGCCGGCTCGTTCGGCGCCCATCGCGTAGGCGCCGAGTCCGACGGCGACGATCACGACCCACGCGGGATACGGGATCGCGCCGTCGAGGTGGGCGACCGTGGCGAGGTTCAGGAGCGCGTGCACGGCGATTCCGGGAAGCAGGGCACCGGTGCGGAGCACGATGTACGTGAGCAGCATCGCGATCGTGAGGAACGGGACCAACTGGAGCGGCCCCGCGACCTGCGCGAGGTGCCCGGGCATGCAGGTGAACACGACCGCGCTCGTCACCACCGCGACCGTGCACGGGACGTTCCCCCAGGCGCGGAGATCGGTCACGGGCCGGCCCAGCACCCACGCCGCGAATCCGCCGGTGGCGAGGGGTGCGGCGAGGCGGAAGACGAGCTCTTCCTCGACCGACCCGATCGCGTACGCGATTACCTCGGCGGGTGAACCCACCCGCTCGACGAACATCATGCCGACGATCACGAGCAGGGCACCGATGACGAGGAGGGTCTCCCTCCAGGCTCGGAGGTCGGTCGCGGCGAAGCCCAGCTGGTTCCAGCCGACGAACGTGGCGAGGATGACGGCGGCGGGGAGCGCGAGCGTGAAGCCCGGCCCGCCGAACGGGCGATGGACGAGACCCGACCAGACCGCCACCGCGGCGGTGATCACGACGACTGCCGCGAGTGGCACGGCGATCGGTGGGCACCGCAGGTCGGTCCACCCCGACCACTGCACGCGCGTCCGTGCGCTGCGCATCTCGATCACCCGCCGGATATCGGCGGATTCGCCGGGTTCGCCGGGTTCTTCGAACCGGCGCACCTAGTGTGCAGGGGATGGGGACGAGTGGTCGGGCGTGGGGGGAACGGTCGCGCGGTGGTCACCAACGCATCCCCCGACCGGAGACCTTCATGGTGACGGGACCGGCGCCGTGGGCCCACCTCTCCGCCGCGGAGCGTCGGCTCTCGCTCGACCTGGTGCGCGAACGCGCCGGCCGCTTCGCGGCACCGCTGCCCGAGCCGATCCGCGTCCCGGGAAGTCGCGACGCGGCGGTGCTCATCCCGCTGTTCGAGCGTGACGACGACGTGCACGTCGTGCTCACGAAGCGACCCGAGACGATGCCGTCGCACCAGGGGGAGATCGCGTTCCCGGGCGGGACCCTGCAACCTGGTGTCGACCGTGATCCGCTCGACACCGCGCTGCGCGAGGCGCACGAGGAGATCGGACTCGACCCGGACCTCGTGGAGGTGGTGGTGGCGCTTGACCGCCTCGGCACCGTCGGATCGAAGTTCGTGATCGACCCCTTCGTGGGGCTGCTCGCCGAGCCGCCCCACCTGCGCGCCGACCCCCGTGAGGTGGTGCGAGTCTTCGACGTCTCGTTGTCGGAGCTGCTGCACGACGACACCTACCGCGAGGAGCACTGGACCTTCCCGGTCTCGTCGGCGCGACCGTTCACCGAGCTCGACGTCGTGTTCTTCGAGCTCGAGGGTGAGACAGTATGGGGGGCGACGGCACGCATCCTGCGCAGCTTCCTCGCCCGCCTGCTCCGCGTCGAGGGCGAATCATCCGCATATAGGAGCCTGAGTGAATAGAAGGTCGGTATCTCCCCTCTCACGAAACGTGCTGGTGGTCGCGCTCATGGTGGTAGTGGGCGCGCTGTCCGCCTGCGACGGCGGGAACGGATCCGATGCGTCGTCGTCGTCGTCGACGACGACGACGAAGAAGACGAAGACGCCCGAGTTCTCCGGTGAGAACAGCGCGGAGTTCTGCACTCGGTACCGGGAGTTCAACACCACCTACACCGCAGCGTCGCTCGATCCGGCGACCGTACCTGTCGACCAGCTCGCGGCTCGTTGGGCCGCATCCATCTCGGCACTCCAGGGGATGGAATCGGTCGCCAGCCCCGAGATCCAGGCCGACGTGACGAAGGTGCGCGAGCTCGTCGAGGCGGTCCAACCCGCGCTCGCAGCCGTCGGCTACGACCAGGCCAAGCTGCCGGCCGCCGAACGGGAGCAGTACCAGGGCGCTGCGGCGAATGCCGCGACGAAGCGTTTCAGCGCGTACGGGGCCCAAGTCTGCGAGCCCGAGAGCGGCAAGTAGACTCAACCCCTTCAGGAGTGCACGACCGCGCAGGGGAGCCACCTTGGAAGTCGAGATCGGGATCGGCAAGAGCGGACGGCGGGCCTACGGGTTCGACGACATCGCGATCGTGCCCAGCCGGCGCACACGCGACCCCGAGGACGTCGACATCACCTGGGAGCTCGACGCGTTCAACTTCGAGCTGCCGCTCATCGCGGCCGCGATGGACGGCGTCGTGTCACCCGCCACCGCGATCGAAGTCGGTCGGCTCGGCGGACTCGGATGCCTGAACCTCGAAGGTCTCTGGACCCGCTACGACGACCTCGAGCCGGTGTTCAGCGAGATCGCGACGCTCGAGCCCGAGAAGGCCACGCGGCGCATGCAGGAGATCTACCAGGAACCGATCAAGGAAGAGCTGATCGGTCGGCGCATCGAGGAGATCAAGGCCGCCGGCGTCACGTCGTGCGCGTCACTCACGCCCCAGCGCGTCGAGCAGTACTCGAAGCACATCCTCGAAGCCGAGCTCGACGTGCTCGTCATCCAGGGCACCGTCGTGTCGGCCGAGCACGTGTCGAAGGACCCGTCGCGCCAGCCGCTCAACCTCAAGAAGTTCATCCGTGAGTTCGACGTTCCGGTGATCGTCGGCGGGTGCGCGTCGTACTCGACCGCGCTGCACCTCATGCGCACCGGGGCCGTCGGCGTGCTCGTCGGTGTCGGTCCGGGTCACGCCTGCACGAGTCGTGGCGTGCTCGGCATCGGGGTCCCCCAGGCCACAGCCATCGCCGATGCCGCGGGTGCCCGGATCCGTCACCTCGACGAGACCGGCGTCTATGTGCACGTGATCGCCGACGGCGGCATGCGTACCGGTGGCGACGTCGCGAAGGCCATCGCCTGCGGCGCCGACGCGGTGATGCTCGGTTCGCCGCTCGCCGGCGCCTACGAGGCGCCCGGTCGTGGGTACCACTGGGGCATGGCCACGTTCCATCCCACGCTGCCGCGGGGTGCACGCGTCCAGGCCGGTCAGCACGGCACGCTCGAGGAGATACTCGTCGGCCCCGCGCACGACAACGACGGCAGCCTGAACCTGTTCGGGGCGCTGCGCACGTCGATGGCCACCACCGGGTACGAGACGGTGAAGGAGTTCCAGAAGGCCGAGGTGATGATCGCGCCGTCGCTGCTCACCGAGGGCAAGTCGCTCCAGCGCGCCCAGAACATCGGCATGGGCCGCTGACCGTGGCGGCTCGTCGCCCGTGATGGAAGTTCGGGCGTGATGGGCCGCCCGACGTGAGCGAGCCGGCGCACGACCTCGTCCTCGTCGTCGACTTCGGCGCCCAGTACGCCCAGTTGATCGCCCGGCGCGTGCGCGAGGCCCACGTGTATTCGGAGATCGTCCCGCGCACGATGCCGGTCGCGGAGATGCTCGCCAAGAAGCCGAAGGCGATCATCTTCTCGGGCGGTCCGGCGTCGGTCCACGTCGACGGCGCGCCCTCGATCGACCATGCCGTCTACGACGCCGGCGTGCCGATCCTCGGCATCTGTTACGGCGCGCAACTCGTGGCCCGCGACCTCGGGGGAATCGTCGAGCGCACCGGGACCGGTGAGTACGGCCGGACTGCCATGACGCTCGCCGCGGGAGTCCCGTCGGTGCTGTTCACCGACCTCCCGGGCGAGCAAGAGGTCTGGATGAGTCACGGCGACTCGATCGTCGCGGCACCCGAAGGGTTCGTGGTCACCTCGTCGACCGGTGCGGTGCCCGTCGCGACCCTCGAGCACCCCGAGCGCGCGATCTACGGCGTGCAGTTCCACCCCGAGGTGGCGCACACCCCGCGGGGTCAGGAGATCCTCAAGGCGTTCCTCTTCGAGGGCGCGCAGTGTCGGCCCACGTGGACGAACTCCTCGATCATCGAGCAGCAGGTCGCCGAGATCCGCGCCCAGGTCGGCACCGAGCGGGTGATCTGCGGCCTCTCCGGCGGCGTCGACTCCGCCGTTGCCGCCGCGCTCGTGCACAAGGCGATCGGCGACCAGCTCACCTGTGTGTTCGTCGACACCGGACTGCTGCGGCTCGGCGAGGCCGATCAGGTCGAGGAGACGTTCCGTCGCCAGTTCCAGATCGACCTGGTGCACGTGAAGGCCGGCGACCGCTTCCTCGGCGCGCTCGACGACGTCGTCGACCCGGAACGGAAGCGCAAGATCATCGGAGAGCTGTTCATCCGGGTGTTCGAGGAGGTGGCAAGCGAGTACGACGACTCCCGCTTCCTCGTGCAGGGCACGCTCTACCCCGACATCGTCGAGTCGGGCGGCTCCGACAACGCGGTCATCAAGTCTCACCACAACGTCGGCGGCCTCCCCGACGACATGAACTTCGACCTCGTCGAGCCGCTTCGCCACCTGTTCAAGGACGAGGTGCGCGCCGTCGGCGAGGAGCTCGGCCTGCCCGAGGAGATCGTCTGGCGTCAGCCGTTCCCCGGTCCGGGCCTCGCGGTGCGCATCGTCGGCACGATCACACCGGAACGCGTCGAGATCCTCCAGCAAGCCGATGCCATCGTGGTGGAGGAGATCCGCCGGGCCGGTCTCTACCGCGAGATCTGGCAGAGCTTCGCGGTGCTGCCGGCCGTCCGTACGGTCGGGGTGATGGGCGACGACCGGACCTACGCCTATCCGATCATCGTCCGGGCGGTGACCTCCGACGATGCCATGACCGCCGACTGGGCCCGTCTGCCGTACGACGTGCTCGAGCGGATCGCGTCTCGGGTGATCAACGAGGTGCCCGGAGTCAACCGGGTTGCCTACGATGTCACCTCCAAACCACCCGGAACGATCGAGTGGGAATGAAGGGGATGAGACATGGGTGATCTGGCCGCCATCGCGCAGGCGATCGTCGCACCGGGCAAGGGGATCCTTGCCGCCGACGAGAGCTCGGGGACCATCAAGAAGCGGTTCGACTCGATCGGCACCGAGTCGACCGAGAGCAACCGGCGCGACTACCGGGAGCTGCTCTTCACCGCACCCGGTGTCGGCGAGTGCATCAGCGGAGTCATCCTCTTCGACGAGACGATCCACCAGCAGGCGGCCGACGGCACGCCGCTCGTGAAGATCCTCGAACGCCAGGGGATCATCCCCGGCATCAAGGTCGACGCCGGCGCCAAGCCGTTGCCGGGCGCGCCGGGCGAGACCGTCACCGAGGGCCTCGACGGTCTCCGGGAACGGCTCGAGGCCTACTACGCCCTCGGTGCCCGCTTCGCCAAGTGGCGCGCGACCTACTCGATCACGGCCGACCTCCCGTCGCAGTACTGCATCGACGTGAACGCGCACGCGCTCGCCCGCTACGCCGCGCTGTGCCAGGAAGCCGGGATCGTGCCGATCGTCGAGCCGGAGGTCCTCATGGACGGCGACCACACGATCGAGCGCGGTGAGGAAGTCACGACCGCAGTGCTCGAAGCGGTGTTCGCACAGCTGTCCGAGCAGCGCGTCGAGCTCGAGGGCGCGCTCCTCAAGCCGAACATGGTGCTCCCCGGCGCCGATGCCTCCAAGCAGGCGTCGCCCGACGAGGTGGCGGCCGCGACGCTGCGCACGTTCCGGCGCGCGGTGCCCGCCGCGGTGCCCGGCATCGTGTTCCTCTCCGGCGGTCAGTCCGACGAAGCCGCCACCGCGAACCTCGACGCGATGAACAAGCGCAAGGCGGCCGGCGAGGTCGTGCCGTGGGCGCTGAGCTTCTCCTACGGCCGGGCGCTCCAGTCGGCCGCGCTGCAGGCGTGGAAGGGCGACGCTGCGAACGCCGAGGCCGGCCAGGCCGCGTTCGCGCACCGGGCCAAGCTCAACAGCGAAGCCGCCAAGGGCAGCTACACCCCCGAGATGGAGCACGCCGACCGCTGACCGTGCTCCAGGATTCAGGTGAATCCCTGGTCGCGGCCGCCGGCGACCGCGCTCCGTGGCCGGGGTGGGTCTTCCGCTGGTGGAACCGGTGCTGGGGGCGGCTACCCTGATCCTTCCCCTATGGAGCGCATCGTCACCTCCCACAGCATCTGGCTCTTCGACACCGAGCGCATGCGCTTCCGGCGCATGCCGCGCGGCGCCGACCTGACCGCGCCGTCGTTCGAGGGCGATTGGGAGGCGTACTACGCACTCGAGATCGAAGACGACGGTTCGTTCACAGTCGCGCTGAACCCGGAACGCACCCGCCTCCTGCGGTCCTACCGCGACGACGCCGACGCCGGCGTGGCGGTCGATCTCGTCGCGCCGCCCGCGCCCGATGCCACCACCGAACTGCGGCTCGAGATCGCCGAAGGTCGTCTCGATCCCTGATCCACCCCGATCCGTGTCCGTTCCGGCGGAACGCGTCGATCGAACACCTGTACGATCGTCGGTGATGAGCAGCGCGCCCCCGACCCCGGCGGACCTCCTCGCCGGACTCAACCCGGTGCAGCGTGAGGCGGCGAGCGCGCCCGACGGGCCGATCCTCGTCGTTGCGGGCGCGGGGTCGGGCAAGACGAGCGTGCTGACGCACCGGGTCGCGTACCTCGTCGGCGAACGCAACTTGTCCCCGTTCCAGATCCTCGCGATCACGTTCACCAACAAGGCCGCCGGCGAGATGAAGGAGCGCGTCGAGGCGCTCGTCGGACCGGTGGCGCGGCGCATGTGGGTGTCGACGTTCCACTCGGCCTGCGCGCGCATCCTGCGGAGAGACATCGAGCGGCTGGGCTACCGGTCGTCGTTCACGATCTACGACCAGGCCGACGCGGTGCGCCTCACCGACTACGTCCGGCGCGACCTCGACCTCGACCCGAAGCGGTTCCCGGCCCGCCGCGTCCAGGGCCTCATCTCGGCGATGAAGAACGATCTGGTGAGCGCGCCGGAGGCGCTCGACCGCGCCGTCGGACCGTTCGAGCGGCGGGTCGCCGAGGTCTACGCGGAGTACCAGAAGCGCCTCCAGGACGCCTCCGCCGCCGACTTCGACGACCTGCTCCTGCTCGTCGTGCGCCTGTTCCGCGAGCACCCCGACGTGCTCGCCCGCTGGCAGCACCGCTTCGAGTACGTGCTCGTCGACGAGTTCCAGGACACGAACATGGCGCAGTGGGAGATCGTGCGGATGCTCACCGCCGAGCACCGCAACGTCATGGTTGTCGGCGACGCCGATCAGAGCGTCTACAAGTTCCGCGGGGCGGATTTCCGGAACCTCATGCGGTTCGAGGAGGCGTTCCCCGACGCAAGTGTGATCGTGATGGAGCAGAACTACC
>JBBRHS010000061.1:0-11099 GCA_038222385.1 Acidimicrobiia bacterium | reverse complement strand
GTGTCGCCGTTGCGCACGGTGACCGATCCGGCGCCGGCGCGGGAGTACGTCGAGTCGCTGAAGCCGCTCTGGCCGGCGGGGACGTGCCAGTAGGCCCAGTACCGCGGATCGCTCGGCTCGCCGAGGCACGTCGAGCTGGTCGCCGGGTGGCCGACCCCGAACAGGCCACACACCGCCCCGCCGAGGCCCGAGAAGCCCAGGGCCGAGGGATTCGCGCCGGGGACGAGGGCGAGCGCTTCGAGACCGCTGATCGAGTCGGCGTCGAAGCTGATCACGACTCGGTACACATCGGTGGGAGTCTCGATGATCATCGCAGCGTGATTCGGGCCGGCCGCGCCGGCGGGAATCGAACGCTCGACGATGCCGAGACCCGAGAAGAGCGTGAAGCACGCGACGAACGACGCGGCGACACGACGAACAGCAGGCGCGCGTGACATGGGGCTGGTCCTCCGGCGGCCCCGTTCCACGAGGGCCGATACGTACCGCTCTGGGGCGGTCCCGATGGTGACGCCGGATGGAACTCCGGCGGACAGGAGCGGGCGTTCTGGCTCCCGGGGCACTCCCCAGCCGGTCGGGCCGATCGGTCCGGCCGGTGGGTTCGCGTCGTCGGTCACAGTTGCGGGTCAGCGCCGGATTCACACCGGACTTCCCCCAACGCCTGTCGATCACGCACAGTAGAGACATGCGTGG
Organism: Acidimicrobiia bacterium; assembly: GCA_038222385.1. Taxonomy (GTDB): domain Bacteria; phylum Actinomycetota; class Acidimicrobiia; order IMCC26256; family JANYLB01; genus JANYLB01. Next base: position 10,409 of record JBBRHS010000061.1, on the reverse strand, counting down.
GCACTGGCAAGCTGTCGGGCGATGACCAGCCGCTTCCACGCGCTCGCGTGGCTGATCTGGGCGCTCGCCGCCGCGATCTCGCTCCAGCTCGCCCCCAACCCGCTCTACGTCGCCGTCGTGATCGGCATCGCCACGCTGGTGGTGCAGGTGCACGGCAGCGACGGCCCGTTCGCGCGCGCGTTCCCCGTCCTCCTCACGCTCGGGGTGGTGTTCATGGTCATCCGGGTCGCGCTCACCGCCGCGACCACCCACACGGGCATCGGCACCGAGCTCTTCACCACCCCGTCGTTCACCCTGCCCCAACTCCTCGGAGGGTTCACGGTCGGTGGGCCGGTCGAAGCCGAGGTCCTGTTCCAGGCCGCGTCGGAGGGGTTCGTGGTGGTCGGGGTGATGGCCGTGTTCGGCGCGTTCAACGCGGTGGTGTCGCACTACGAGCTCGTGCAGTCGACGCCGCGCGCCTTCTACGAGCTGGGGCTCGTGGTCACCGTCGCACTCGCGTTCGTTCCGTCGACGATCCAGGCCGTCGTCGCGGTCCGTGAGGCCGACCGGGCCCGCACCGGCGGTCGGGTCGTGCGCCGGGGCCGGTTGATCCGCCAGGCGATCCCGGTGCTCGAGAGCGGGATGGAACGCGCGGTGAACCTCGCAGAGTCGATGGACGCGCGCGGCTTCGCGTACGGAGGTGCCTCGCCGCTCGACCGCGTCGCGGGGTGGGCCGGCTTCGCGTCGCTCCTCGCGCTCGGCGGTGCGTTCGTGGCGCTGGTCGGGCGCGCGTCGACGGTCGCGCTGGCGCTCGGCGCGGCGGGTGTCGGCCTGCTCCTCGCGGCGGTGTGGGCCGCGTCGGCGGCCCGGCGCAGGAGCCGGTACCGGCCGCGTCGCTTCACGACGGCCGACGGCGCGATGGCCGGAATCGCGATGCTCGCGCCGATGGGGATCGCCGCGCTGTCGGCCTGGGGTGAATCGACGCTCACCTGGGCCGCGAGCCCACTGCACTGGCCCGCGTTCGCGGCACTGCCCGTGATCGCGCTCACCGCGCTTCTCGCACCCATGATCCGCGTCCCGCACGTGAACGCAGCGGAGCCTCCGGACACCGTCGGACGACGAGAACTGGTGAGCGATCGAGGAGGCGCAGCCAAGTGAACCATCAGGCCCGCGAGCTCACGTACAGCCGCGTCTCGTTCCGCTATCCCGATTCTCCCGGCATCGCCCTCCGCGACGTCGACCTCGAGGTCGAGGGCGGTGAGATCCTCCTCGTCGCCGGCGGCTCCGGGTCGGGGAAGTCCACGCTGTTGCGAGCCGCGAACGGACTCGTCCCGCACACCAGCGGCGGACAGTTCAGCGGCGACGTGCTTGCGTTCGGCCGATCCACTCGCACGCATCGACCTCGCGAGCTCGCCGATGTCGTGGGGTTCGTCCACCAGGATCCCGAGGCCCAGTTCGTCGTCGACCACGTCGAGCGCGACCTCGCCTTCGTGCTCGAGAACCTCGGCCACGAGCCCCAGGCGATGCGGCGCCGGGTCGAAGAGGTGCTCGACGCCCTCGGCATCGCGCAGCTCCGCGAACGGGCGCCCAGCTCGCTCTCGAGTGGGGAACGGCAGCGGTGCGCGATTGCCGGTGCGCTCGCGGCGGCACCGGCCGCGCTCGTGCTCGACGAGCCCACCTCGCAGCTCGATCCGCAGGGCGCCGACGACGTCCTCGCCGCCATCGGCCGCCTCAACGCCGACCTCGGCACGACCGTGCTCCTCGCCGAACACCGTCTCGAACGCGCCGCGCCGCTCGCCGACCGCGCGGTCATCTTCGAAGCGGGCTCCATCGTCGCGTCGCCGGGCCCCCCCGCGGCGGTGCTCGCCGGCTACGCCGGAGCCCCTCCCGTCACGCATCTCGCGCGACTCCTCGGCTGGGAACCGCTCCCGCTCACGGTCCGCGACGCTCGCCGTCTCGCGGTCGACACCGGCACGGCCAACCGGTCCGACGGGTCCAATCGGCTCGACGGGCCCAAAGGGCTCGACGGGTTCAATCAGCCGCCTCCCGACGCGCCGGGTGAGGCGCCGGGCGAACTGCTCCTCGATGCCACCGGGGTGCACGTCGAGCTCGGTGGCCGCACCGTGCTGGCCGACGTCTCCGTGTCGGCCCGGCAGGGTGAGGTCATCGCGCTGCTCGGCCGCAACGGTGCCGGCAAGACCACCCTCCTGCGCGTCCTCGGTCGCCTGCTCACCGCCCGCGCCGGCTCCATCGAGGGTCCCGGGACCGTCGCCTACGTGCCCCAGGACCCCAACACCCTGCTCTTCGCGGCCACGGTGCGCGCCGAGCTCGAACAGACCCTCCACCTCCTGGGGCGCCGTGACCACGGCGAGGTCGACCACTGGCTCGCCGCGCTCGACCTCGCCCACCTCGCCGGCCGGCATCCCCGTTCGCTCGCCGGTGGTGAGCGCCAACGGGTCGCCGTCGCCGCGGTCGCGGTCGGCGGCGCCGACGTGCTGCTCCTCGACGAACCGACGCGCGGGATGGATGCACCGTCACGCGCGGGCCTCGAACGGGCCTTGCGGGCGCACGCCGAGTCGGGCGGCGCCGTCGTGCTCGCCACCCACGACGTCGAACTCGCGGCCCGCAGCGCGGGCCGGGTGGTCGTGCTCGGCGACGGCGACGTCGTCGCGTCGGGCCCGGCGCGGACGGTGCTCGCCGGATCGCTGTTCGCGCCGCAGGTGCTCCGGGTGCTGCCGCCGTTCCTCACCGTCGACGAGGTCGCCCGGGCGCAGCGTGTCGCCGCAGCTCCCGCCAGCCGGGTCGAGCCGTGAGCGTCGACACCGCCGCGCTCCTGCGACGGATCCCCGGCGGCTCCGACCGGCCCGGTGGGCGCCGGGCCCGACCGCTGGCGGTCTACGTGCTCACCACGATCCTCGGCACCGCCGCGTTCCTGTACCCCTTCTGGATCCCGGGCGAGTCGCTCCCGAGCTCCGCCCACGCGGGCGACGCGCCGCTCGTCGCCGCGCTCGTCGGCGCGCTCGTCGTGGCCACGATCTCGCTCGAGGTCCGCCGCGGGACGATGAACGGGGCGACCGTGGCAATACTCGGTGTGTTGTCGGCGTTCGCAGGTCTCGGACGGCTGCTCGACCTGCCGGGCAACAACGCAGGAATGCTCTTCCTCGTCGTGCTCGGCGGCGCCGCATTCGGCGCGCGGTTCGGGCTGCTCCTCGGCATGTGCACGATGGCCGTGTCGGCGTTCATCACCGGCGGCATCGGCCCCTGGCTCCCGTTCCAGATGCTCGCGCTCGGTTGGATGGGCGCGGGTGCCGGACTGCTCTCGCGCGCGACTGCCCGCATCGATGCGCGCGTCGAGGTCGTCGCGCTGGCGAGCTATGCGTGGGTGTGGGGTTTCTTGTACGGCGCGATCATGAATCTGTGGTTCTGGCCGTTCCAGCGCGGCGGGTCGCTGTCGTGGTATCCAGGGCTCGGATTCGCCGACACACTGCACCGCTACTGGTCGTTCTACGTCGCGACGTCGCTGGGTTGGGACGCGGCAACCGCGCTCGCGAACGCCCTGCTCGTCCTGATTCTGGGGATTCCGATCCTGCGTAGCTTGCGACGATTCGCACACCGACTGCAACCGGTCGTGAAGCTCGTCGACATCGACGAGACCTGAGTGTCCGCATCGGTTTCGACGGTCGCCACGGGCCCGGGACCCACTGAGACAACCGTCCCCGGTTCACATAATCACATAATGAACTGGAAATGTTCGGTAAGTGGATGCGGCTTGCCCTTCTACGCGCCCGGTGTCTTTTGGTCTAGTTCGTGGGCGACTCGCGCACTTCAGTGAGCGCACGGCGTCATGACTCGCCAATGGGCAGGACGCCGGCCAAGCGATGAGGGGAGGCTCATTGGCAAGCAAGAAGAACATCGCCAAGGTCGGAGCGGTGCTGTTCGCCGCAGGACTGCCGCTGGGACTGTTCGCCGGCAACGCGTTTGCCGACGACTGGGACAGTGGCGTTCTCGACAACACCAGCACTGCCGACGCCTACGTCGACCAGTGGACCGACGTCAGCACCGACCAGTACGCGCACGCCAACACCGGCGACAACGAAGCGATGTCGGTTGTCTGGGGCGAGAACGGGACGGAGCAGGAAGCCGACGCATCGGCATCCGAGGGCAACATCTCGGCTGAAGATGGCGACTACGACGGCGACCTCGACGACGCGATCGCGGGCAACGCTGGTGGCACCAACGACCAGACGTCCGCATCCACCAACGACGGCACCAGTGCCGCCACCATCTCGACCGGTCCGGCCTCGGCGACCAACACGGCCGCCACGACCGTCGGTCAGGACAACAGCGGTGGAGCCAGCTCCACCCAGGGCGTCACCCAAGCCGACATCGACGGCGCAAGCCTGTACAACTCGTCGTCGGCGATCCTCACGGTCACCCAGGGCGCATCGGTCGGCACCAGCCAGACCGCGCACGCCAACACCGGCGGCAACTACGCAGCCTCGGGTGTGGGTGGCTACAACGGCACGGGGCAATACGCCAACGCGGCGGCCTCCGGCGGGAACATCAGCGGCGGCGACGCCGCCGGTTCGACTGCCGGGAACACGGGTGGTTCCAACACCCAGGGCTCCACGTCGGCCAACACGGGGAACAGCACCGCATCCGTCACGACGGGCGCAGCTACCTCGAGCAACTCGTCCACCACGTCCGTCACCCAGACGAACAGCGGTGGTGCGAGCTCCAGCCAGACGGTCGACCAGTCCGACATCGACGACTGATCGACTGCGTGCCGGTCCCGACCGGTACGAACGGCGATGAGGGAATCCCGGGTGGGGAGGCGTCAGTCTCCCCGCCCGGATCCCTCTCCCGCCGCACTGGGTGACGCACACGGATGTGCACGATCCCGAACACCTCTCGGCAGTCCGGCACGGGGGACAGGCCAGCCGGGAGCGAGCGTCCCGCACAAGGAGCACACACGATGAGCCCGAGGAACACGGAGGCCCCGCCGACCGGGGAGCGCAGCACCGACCATCGGGCCACGCGCACCGGTGTCCGTCGCGCGGCCAAGGCCGCGGTCGGATCGGCCGCCTTCGCGGCCGGCGTGCTGCTGCTGAGCGGCACTGCGCAAGCCGCCGACGAGATCGCACCCGAGACCGCCCCGGCACCCACCCCCGATCCCGCCGGCGAGTCGCTCTGGATCCCGGCAACACCGGCACCAGAAGCGGTCGTCGACACCCCGGCAGCCGATCCCGCACCGGCCACCGAGCCGACCACAGACCCGGCTCCGGACCCGGTTCCCACCAGCCAGACCGACCAGACCACGACCGTCGACTCCACCGGCACCGGTCTCGGCAACAGCGGGTCGAACACCGCCGTCGGCAACGAGACCGGCGGGGGCGTGCAGGCCGACCCGTGCCCCACGAGTGGCACCCAGATCGCACTCATCTGCACGACCTCACCGACCGGCGCCGCCGGCGTCACGAGCGGCAACGCCAACGCGCAGGGCACCAACTCGACGGGTGGGATCGCGCAGATCACGAACATCGCGGCCACCGGCAACGGACAGGTCGACGTGTTGCAGGTCGCGCTGATCATCAACATCGGCGTCGGCATCTCGAACTCGGGCGCCAACGCGGCCGGCGCCGCGGGCGGCGAAACCCTGGGCGCGGCCGGAATGGCCGCCATCGGCACCGGCAACGCCAACGTCACCGGGCTGCTCGGCAACACCCAGATCGTGCAGGGCGTCACCGTGGTCGGCGGCAGCGCGAGCGACCAGAGCGTGACCGTCGTCAACATCGGGATCGGCGTCGGGAACAGTGGCACGAACCTCGCCGCCGGCTCCGTGGTCGGAGGCGGCCAGGAGATCGCAGCCGGTGGTGCCCCCGGTGACGGGTCGGCCCGGATCGGTACCGGGAACACCAATGCGGTCGGCGACAACTCGGGCTCGCTGATCATGCAGATCGTCACCGTGACGGCCGCCGACGACGGCTCCATCACCGTCACCCAGCGCGCGGTGATCATCAACTTCGGTCTGGCGCTCGCGAACTCGGGCGGCAACCACGCCCTGAGCGCGCTGTACGGCGTCCCCGACGAGCAATGGACGATGATCGAGGGCCTGATCGCCGCACTCTTCGGACTCGATCCCGTCGCGCTGTTCGGTGCGGGAGGGTCGGCCGCGATCGGCACCGGCAACGCGAACGCGATCGGCAACCAGTCGCAATCGGGCATCTCCCAGGCAGTCACCGGCAGCGTGACCGGCAGCGACGCCGCCACCGCCGACCAGAGTGCGTGGATCGGCAACTTCGGTGCGGCCCTCGCGAACACCGGGTTGAACGGCGCCGCGGGAACGGTCGCGGTGCTTCCCAACGGGTCGCCGATGTCGAGCGCGGAAGACATGGTCGCCCGCTTCCTCGCCCTGCTCGCGAACCCCGACGCGATCGCCATGGGCAACACCGAGATGGCCGACGCCCTCAAGCTCGGGTCGGCCCTTCTCGATCTCCGCGGCGACATCCGCGCCACCGAGACGCTCGCCGGGCTCGACGAGGGCGAGGCCTGGGAGTCGAGCGACGGGGGTGTCCGTATCCGCCAGATCACCGGTGTGCTGAACATCGGGATCTCCCTGGCGAACTCCGGCTGGAACCTCGCCGAGTCCGTGGTCACCGGCTCCGACCTCGACACCCTCGAACCGAGCGCGGCGCAGGTGCTCGGTACGGCCTCGATCCTCACCGGCCCGGTCGACGTGCTGGGCCTGCGCAGCAAGGTGTGCGTCACCCAGATCATCGGCGACGCCGCCGATTTCGACGAGGCCTGCCCGGCACCCACCACACCGGAAGAGCCCGAGGTACCCGAGGTACCCGAGGTAGAGGTCGAGGGCAAGCAGGAAGTGCAGCCCGCTGCGGTTCCTGCGTCGGTGCCGATCGAGGTCGAGGAGAAGGTCGTGCAGGCCGGGTCGCTGCCCGTCACCGGTGGCGACTCGCTCCCGCTCCAAGCCCTCTTCGGACTCGCCCTCACCGGCGGCGGGATCCTCATCCAGCGCCGGACGAAGCGCGTGCGCTCCGACCGCACCATCGAGTAGTTCTTCCCTCCCGGAACGGACGCCGGGGTCGCAGCCCACGGAGGGTGCGGAGCAAATCACCCAAGCCACGCATACACGATCAGACGTCACCTTTCCCCGGGTGCGGTCGAGGTGATAGAAGATGGCGACATCGCGGGCCCGATCAGCCAGGGGAGGCAGCGTGGGTGGGGCACCCGGCGACACCGTCGCCACGCGCGCCACGAGTCGGCCGGCCGCAGAGCCGGCGTCGATCCTGATCGCCGTGGCCGACCCCGACCGGGCGGGCCGCATCGCGCTGGCCTGCGCCGATCGCAACCTGCTCGCCACCCTCGTGTTCTCCCCCGACCAGGTCGGCGTGGCCACCCGCGCCATGCGCTTCGACCTCGTGCTCCTCGCCCTCGTGGCCCGGAACCGGGTCGGTTCCATCGTCACCGCCGCCCAGCGATTCGGTGATCCGATCGTGGTGCTCCTCGACCGCGAGGAGCTTCCGAATCCGGTGCTCGCCGAGATGGGCGTCCTCGCCGGGATCGACGTCCAGGCGAGCGACGGTGAGATCGCGTCACGGATCTCTGCGCTGCTCATGCTCCAACGGCGTGACCGGTCGACCGATCCGATCCGTTGGGGTCCGCTCGAGCTCGACGTTCCCCGGCGTGGCGCGCGCTGGTGGGGCGAGGTGGTCGACTTCACCCCGATCCAGTACAAGCTGCTGGTCGCGCTGGCCCGCGCCCAGGGCACGGTGATGTCGCGCGATCAGCTCGCCGAACTGGTCTGGGGACCCGTCCCGACCGACGACGGTGAGCGCGTCGTCGCGCACATCCGCCGCATCCGCAACAAGCTCGAGCCCGACCCGTCACACCCGGTGTTCCTCCTCACCGCCCGCGGCCAGGGCTTCCGCCTCGCCGACCAGGTCGCGGTCGAAGACCGTCGTCGCGACGAACGCACCGCGGCGAGTTGGCGGGGCCGGGAACGGCGTCGCTCGCAGGGCAACGGCCGCCGCGCCATGGGCGCCGGGAGCGCGGGTCGACCGATGCGCGACGAAGAGGTGCTTCAGGCGGTCCGGCCCATGGCCACACCCGAGGTCCACGCGGAGAAGAGCCGGTCGTAACGACCGCCCTGCGCGAGGAGCTCCTCGTGCGTACCGATCTCGGCGAGGCGACCGTCGTCGACCACAGCGATCCGATCGCACCGGGCGGCGGTCGACAGGCGGTGGGCGACCACCACGACGGTCCTGCCCTCCATGAGCGTCTCCAGCGCCCGTTCGACCGCCACCTCGGTACCGGGGTCGAGGTTCGACGTCGCTTCGTCGAGCACGAGCACCTCGGGATCCGCCAGTGCCGCGCGGACGAGCGAGACGAGCTGACGTTCCCCGCCCGAGAGCCGTGAGCCGCGTTCGCGCACCTCGGTCTCGAGCCCTTCGGGAAGCGCGGCGAACCGGTCGGTGAGGCCGACGGCCTCGATGGCCGCGGCGATGTCGGCGTCCGACGCGCCGGGGCGGCCGATCCGGATGTTGTCGCGGATGGTGCCCGCGAACAGGAACCCTTCCTGGGGCACCACGACAATCCGTTCGCGGAGCGACCCGAGCGTGGCGTCGCGCAGGTCGACACCGCCGTAGCGGATCGTGCCGCCGCGCGGGTCGTAGAACCGGACGAGGAGCTTCGCCAACGTCGACTTGCCCGCGCCGGTGGGACCGACGAGCGCGAGGCGCTCACCCGCGCCGATCGAGAGGGACACGTCGCGCAGCACGTAGGCGTCGTCGAGGTAGGCGAACGACACATCGTCGACCTCGAACGCGCCTTCGCTCGGAAGATCCACCGCGCCGGGCCGCTCGACGATCGCACTCTCGGTGTCGAGGAGCTCGAACAACTTGTGCAGTGCGGCCCCGGCCTTCTGCACGGTGTCGTAGAGCTGGCTGAGCTGCTGAATCGGTTCGAACAAGTTGTTGAGGTACAGGACGAACGCGGCGAGCACACCGATCTGCAGCCAGCCCCGGTCGACGAACAGCCCCCCGATCCCGATGATCACCGCGAAGCCGGCCACGCCGACGAACTCGATGAAGGGGAAGTAGCGCACCGAGATCCGGACCGTCTCCAGGTTGGCGTCGAACTGCGCTTCGTTCGTCTCCTGGAACCGCCGGGTCCACGCCCGCTCCCGGGCGAACGCCTGCACCACCCGGACGCCGGAGAGCCCTTCCTGCAGCGTCGACAGGTTGGTCGCGATCCGCTCTCGCACCTCGAGGTAGGCCCGGTTCGACTCGCGCCGGAACCACCTGCTCGCGAAGATCACCGGCGGGACGATCACGAGGGTGCAGAGCGCGAGCTCCCAGCTCAGGATGAACATGAAGATGATCGCGCCCACGAAGATCAGACCGTTCTGCACGAACGCGACGAGCCCTTGCGACACGAGATCCTGCAGCGCGTCGATGTCGGCCGTCATGCGTGACACCAACTTGCCGGTCTTCTCCTTCTCGAAGAAGTCGAGGCCGAGCCGCAGGAGGTGGCGGAACACCCGCGTCCGCAGGTCGCGGAGGAAGGTCTCGCCGATGCGCGCCACCCGTTGGATCACCATCCGCCCGAACACCCAGCTCAGGAGCGCGGCGAAGAGGTAGATCGCGGCGACGGTGTTCAGCACGGCGATGTTCGGCTCGGGGTTCCGACTCGGGTCGATCCCCTTGTCGATGCCGATCGACAGGAGGAACGGGCCTGCGAGCAGGCACAGGGTCTGCGCGCTGAGCACCAGCGTTGCGACCGCGATCTGCCGGCGGTAGGGCCGCAGCATCGTCCAGAGTCGGCGCAGCACCCCCTTCGCCTCTTCCCGGGAGAGCGTCTCCTCCGCCGGGCCCGGCTCGATCCACGCGCCCCTCATGATCGCCCGCTCATGACCCTGGGATCCCGGCCGCGTCGAGGTCGAGCTCGTCGCCCTCGGCGTGGGCGAGGACCTCGCGGTAGCGCTCGGAGGTCGCGAGCAGCTCCTGATGGGTTCCCTCGGCAACGACCCGACCGTCGCCCATGAGCACCACCCGGTCGGCGAGCGCGATCGTGGCCGGCCGGTGAGCGATGATCAGCGTCGTCCGGCCGCCCATGACCTCGCGCAGCGCGGCGCGGATCTCGTGTTCCTTGGTCGGGTCGACCGCCGAGGTGGCGTCGTCGAGGATGAGCACCTTCGGGTCGGCCAGCACCGCGCGCGCGATCGCGATCCGCTGCCGCTGCCCGCCGGAGAGCGAGTACCCGTGTTCGCCGATGAGCGTGTCGTAGCCGTCGGGCAGGGCCTCGATGAACGCGTCGGCTCCGGCCAGCCGGGCGGCGCGGCAGACGTCTTCGAGCGCGGCTTCGGGTTCGGCGAACGCGATGTTCTCCCGGATGGTGTCGGAGAACAGGAAGGT
>JBBRHS010000060.1:0-11197 GCA_038222385.1 Acidimicrobiia bacterium | reverse complement strand
GGTTGGAAGATGATCGATCGAGACGAGACCGCGCTCACCGGTTCGTTCCCGATCAACGCGAGTGGAGGAGTGCTCTCGAGCAACCCGATCGGCGCATCGGGACTCTTGCGCTTCGCCGAAGCCGCGAACCAGATGCGTGGTGCGGCAGGCGAGCACCAGGTCGACGGCGCGAAGGTCGCACTCGCGATGGCCTACGGCGCCAACAGCCGGTACTTCAGCACCTGGGTCGTCGCGAGCTCACTCCAACCCTTCGGCTGATCACCAGGTCGGGCCTACTGCCAGTGGTGGAGCGCCCTGCGGGTGCCGGAGTGTGAGGTGATCACGAGCGCGGCGCCGAGCGCGACGGCGAGCAGTCCGAACCAGGTGAGCGTCGTGGCGCTACCGGTCGCAGCGATCTCGGTACCGCCGGCAGTCGTGTCGCCGGCAGTCGTGTCGCCGGAGGCGGTGGTCGGGTCGGCGGCGACCGGTGCGATCGTGGTGGTCGTGGTCGGTGGGCTCGCGATGCACGAGGTGTCGCCAGTGAAGAACTCGAGCTCGACCGAACCGTTCCCGGACGCCGAAGCCGTCCCGCTCGTGCCGGTCGCGGGGACGAAGCTCCCGCCCCCACCACCGCTGCCCGCGGTGCCGAACGCTGCGCCACCCCCGCTCGTCGCCCCTTGGGAGCCGGTCCCGCCCCCGCCCCCGCCGTACACGCCGCCGCCACCGCCGCCCGCGCCGAAATCTCCCGATCCTCCGGCTCCGCCGGTCGCGGCGACACCGCTGCTGCCGGGAGTTCCGGGCGAGCCACTCCCCCCGGCCGTGCCCGCGCCCCCTGCGCCGCCTGAGGTCGCGGTCCCCGCGCCACCACCGCCACCGCGTCCGCCATCGGAGTTGGCCACGCCTTGCGTTCCCGGGTTGTCGCCCCCGCCACCGGCCACCCCCGCCAAGAAGGAGTTGCCGCCGCCGCCGCCACCGCCACCGCCGGCCACCACGAGGTTGCCGGCGCCCCGGGACACCGCCGATCCGCCGCCGCCACCACCGCCGGGGCTCATACCGCCGCTGCCACCCGCCGCCCCGCCACCGATGCCGCCCGTCCCGGCGGAGAAGGACCCGTTGCCGCCCGCGCCGCCGACTTGGATCGTGAGCGACTCACCTGCCGTCACGGTCAATGCGACGGTCACGGTCGCACCGAGGCCGCCGGGACCGCCGCTGCTGCCACCGAAGCCCGACGAGCCGGAGCCGCCCGACGCGCCGGCTGCATCGACCGAGACACATGAAACGTCGGCGGGCACCACCCATGAGGCGGTTCCCGGGGTGGTGAACAGCTGGGTGGCTGCCCCCGCCGGCGCGATGCCGAGGAGGAGCGTCGCCCCGGCCGTCAGCACCGGCACCGCGAGCAATCGTCGAATCGGCGCCCGCAGCCAGCTCATCCCGCGCAGACTACCGACGGGCACCTGGATCCGAGGGGACCCTCGCCAGCGGTCAGGCGGGCGGTCGCTACGTTCCCACGATCACCGGTTCACTGCTCGGGTTCTGTCCCGAGTGACCGGGCCGGCCGTCGGTGGCGGCCGGATCGCTTCCAACGGGCCCGGTCGACGACGCGCATCATCGGAGTCGCGGTCACGCCATGGGTGGCGATGGAGACGACCAGGGTCACGGCCACGATCGCCCAGAGCGTGTCGGCCTGCGGGAAGCGCGCTTCCGACAGTGCGTACGCGAGGTAGTAGATCGAGCCGAAGCCCCGGATCCCGAAGAACGAGATCGCGAATCGTTCCGTTCGCGTGAGCGGCGAGCCGATGAGGGCGATGCTGCCGCTCAGCGGTCGGACGACGAACACCATCAGCAGCGCGATCAGCACGACGGTCCAGCTGATGCCGTCGAGCACGCCCGACACGAGCGAGCCACCGAAGAGCAGGAGAAGCCCCACCACCAACAGGTTCTCGGTCTGCTCGATGAATGCGTGCAGCTCCGTCTGGAACTCGTGGTTGCGCTCAGAACCCCGGAGCACGACCGCGGCCACGAACACGGCGAGGAACCCGTAGCCGTGCAGGAGTTCGGTGGCCCCGTAGGCGAGCAACGTCGCCCCGACCGCGACAAAGCCCTGCGGGGTGTCGGCGAGCGCGCGCAGGGGGCCCGGTGGGCGGAACGAGATGACCCCGAGCAGACGACCGACCAGCCAACCGACCGCGAGCGCGATTGCGATGCGCGCGACGAGGTCCCAACCGATCCACTCCACGACCCATGCTGACGGGTCCCACCCCTCGCGCGCGACGTGGATGGCGAGGTACACGAACGGGAACGCGAGTGCGTCGTTGAGGCCACCCTCGCTCGTCAGGGTGAAGCGGACGTCTTCCTCGGCGTTCGGTGTCGGCTCCTCCTCGAGTTCGGGCTCACCGACCTGCACGTCGGACGCGAGCACGGGATCGGTGGGTGCGAGTACCGCGCCGAGCAGGAGCGCGCTCGCGGCGCCGAAGCCGGCCATGGCCGCGCCGAGGGCCGCACCCAACGCGATCGTGATCGGCATCGCGATCGCCAGCATGCGCCACGTCGGAGCCCATGTTCTCCAGCTGAACGGGCGATCGATCTTCAGGCCCGCGCCCATGAGCGCGACGATGACTCCGATCTCGGTCAGGCGCTCGACCAGCTCGAGATTCGCGGCCGGGTCGGGCCTCGGGAGGTCGAACGGGAGGGCGAAGATCACCGCGCCGAAACCGAGCAGGACGACCGGGAGCGACAGTGGCCGACGGGCCGTGTAAGCGGGGATCCATGCGGCGACCAGCGCGACGAGGCCCACGAGGGCGAGCGCGAGCTCATAGTTGTCGATGTCGATGCGGTCCGGTGTACCCAAGGTCGCTCGGTCCGAACCGTTCGTGACCCGGCGGGTGGACGGCTCCGGGCTCAGTGCACCCGCCGCACCGCCCGGCGTCGGCGGAGCTGCTGGACCTAGTCCGCGGTCCCGTAGCGCTCGCGCACGTCGGCCAACGGTTCGTCGAGCATCGTCTCCCACTTGACCCGCTGGATGTTCGGCGTGCGTCGGCCGAGCTGCCAACCGTCGACGATCGCGTCCATCATCGGCGTGATGCTGCGCGGATCGACGAAGGTCATTCGGGTCGTGACGACCGACATCCACATCCCGAAGTAGGGGAACTGCAGCTGCGCGAGGCAGAACGCCTGCGGCGCGATCTCACCCCGACCGGATGCGTCGTACCCCGTGACGACGTGCTGGAAATCGTGGGTCTGGAAGCCGCGCAACACCGCATACTTCATCGGCGCCGGCATCCCGTCGAGCAGCCCGGCCCGCTCGAGTGCCTGGTGGAACCCGCGGTAGTCGGTCGCGATCGATGCGGTGAGTCCGTTCTCGACGATCCAGTCGTGGTACGCGCCCCCCAGGCTCCCCGGCGGCGACGTGGCGAGCTCGGCGAGGTCGAGAGGATCGGCGTAGTAGCCCTCGGGCAGCGCTCCGGGCTCAGCGGACCCGGCGCACCTCCGCCCGGCGGGTCCAACGCTGGGTGTCGAGCGACAGGCTGGCCTCGCCGTCGGCGATCTGGATCACGGTGTCGTCGTCGGCGGTGACGCCGAACGGGTTGTCGAACCGATTCGTTCCGTGCAGGGGCACTTCGGCGCCGTCGACCGTGAACGGCCCGACCGACGAGAACTCGACGCGTCCTTCGGCGGGTGACTGGTACGCGACGTCGAATCCCTTGGGCAAGCCGTCTGTTCCGGGACCGAGATCGGTCACCTCGACGGGCGAGGCGGTGACCGCGGCGGCGAACGCGTCGAACGATCCCCACCGGGTCGTGTCGCCGACTTCCACGACCCACGCGTTGTTCGCGCCGCCCTCGGCGACCAGGTCGAACGGTTGGGTCAGCCCGTTCGTGAACGTGACCGCGGGGTCGTGCGTGCGCCAGGTCGTCGGCCGCCACGACCACAGCGCGACGTAGCCGTCGCCGGCCCGGCCGAGGGTCCAGTTCCCGACCTGACGCACCTCGTCGAACCGCTCGGTGGGGAAGTAGGCGTGGGTGAAGGGCAGGTACGAGAACGTCTCGAGCGGACCAGGCCCGTTCGGCGCGAACTTCGGTGCGTACAAGTGGATCGCAGCGGCGCCCTGTTGTGCGCTGCGCGGCATCGCGCCGGTGCCCGACCAGTAGAGGTCGGCGTCGACCCACCGGTCGCCGGGTCGTGGCTCGTTGCCCGGAAGGGTCGTGAACACCACCGCGTCTTCGTTCAGGGTCGCCTGCCACGCGTGGTACTGGTTCCCGAAGCAGCCGGGCCGGTAGTCCTGTGCGCTCGAGAGCATCGCGTGCGGGCTGCGCCAGGTAACGGTGTCGACCGAGCTGAGCACACCGATGTTGATCGTGCACCGGAGCGAGTACGCGAGCTGTCGGGCCGCGTCGGGATCTCCGCCGGTGAGGTCGACCAACGGCTTGAACGGCTTGAACAGCGACGTCTCGAACAGGTCGCGTTCCTCGATGGTCGCGAGCGTGAGCGGAACGGTCTGCCACGCGGTGAGCGCACCGCGCTCCCACCAGAACGGAACCGTCTCGGGATCGGTGAACGAAACGCCGGGTACCGGCGAGACCGGGTCGGTGCTGAAGGGCTGGTCGAGATCGAGTGGCGCGCCCATGTGGGTGCGATCGACGAAAGGCTGGGGGCTCGTCGCGACCCGGCGGATCACCTCGGGTAGTCGGTAGCGCTCGCTCGTGGCCAGGAACGTCGCGCCGGCGTCGGAACGCGAGGTGTAGGGCTGGTCACTCGTGCCGAAGAGCAGTTTCCCGGTCCCGAACACGTCCTGGTCGGCGGCCCGGCTCTTGTCCTTCATGTAGGAGCGACCGTGGGTCACCCCGTTGTTGCCGCGCAGCTGGTGAACGGCGAAGTCGTAGAGGAAGAGGTCGAGCATCACCGCGGCGCGACGGGCGATGTCGGGTTCACCGTGTTCGACGAGGAGTGTGAGCGCCTCGATGTCTTCCTGGTAGTAGACGTCGCTGTGCCACTCCGAGAATCCCCAGGCCGCTTTCTCGTCGAGCCACGCCTCGATTCGGGCCCGTCCGCGATCGGCATGGGTGCGCCCCGTCTCGCCGGTGACAGTGAACCGCTTCGTCGGCAGCGCGCGACCGTTCAGGTCCTCGAGGGTATGGAAGATGATGCGGTGGTTCTCCGACCAGAACCACTTGTCGTCGATGATGCCGGTCGGGAGCGGGTCGGTGAACCAGTAGCGGAATCCGAGGAACCGCTGCTCGATCGCGGCGCGCAGGTCGGGTCGGAGGTCGCGGGAGTGGGCCTCCCAGAGCGCGGTGAGCGCCAGGAGGTCGAAGTCGCTGGTGTCTCGGAACGCGTCGATCTTCGCGAAGGTCGCGGCGAAGGCCTCGGGACCGATGGCGGCCGCGTCGAAGGTGAAGCGGCGGTCGCGTTGTGCACGGGTCAGGTGGGAGAGCACGTTGGACGGCGACGACGGGGTGAGGACCTCGGTCGCAAAGGCCAGATAGCCGTCTTGAGCTGCTCGCCACTCCCGCGCGTCGACGTAGCCGTTGCCGGTGCCCGGGTTGAACCCGCCGCCCTGGCCACCGCCACCGAACGGACCCCGCCCGGGCCCAGTGCATGCGGCGCCCGCCAAGCCGATGATCACCAGCACCGCCGCTACTCGACCTACAGCTACTCGACCCACAGCTACTCGCCTCACCGGCGCCCCCCGGTCGTCGGACCGCGGACACTACCGCGTGGGGGTTAGCGTCGACGAGGGCGCAATGCCCATGAGCAGACCGAGCGGAGGAACTCCGATGGCCGAAACCGACGATCGCAACACGTACCGGGTCGAGCGCAGCATCACGATCGCAGCCCCGATCGACGACGTGTTCGCCCGGATCGCCGACTTCCACCGCTGGACCGACTGGTCGCCGTGGGAGGGCCTCGATCAAAACATGCAGCGTCGGTACGAGGGCGTCGATGCGGGCGTCGGCGCGATCTACAAATGGGAGGGGAGCCGCAAGGTCGGCAAGGGTCGGATGGAGATCGTCGACGCCGACGAGCCGACCTCGGTGGGCATCGAGCTCGACTTCATCAAGCCGTTCAAATCGAAGAACGACTGCCGGTTCGCGATCCGGGCCGATGGTGCCGCCACCACGGTGACCTGGACGATGACGGGACCCAAGACGTTCGCGACGAAGGTCATGTCGATCTTCACGAGCATGGACAAGATCGTCGGCCGCGACTTCGAGAAGGGCTTGACCCAGTTGAAGGTCGTCTCCGAACGCTGAGCCGCCCCGCCGAACGATGGACGCCGACGCTCTGATCCCGACGCTGACCGACCTACGGGCCGCCCAGGAGCGGATCGCGCCATACGTCCACCGCACCCCGGTGATGACGAGCCGGACCCTCGACGTGCTCGCCGGTACACACCTGCTGTTCAAGTGCGAGAACCTCCAGCGCAGTGGGGCATTCAAGGCTCGCGGTGCGGTCAACGCGGTGATGCAACTCACCGATGAGGAGGCCTCGCGGGGAGTGGTCGCGCACTCGTCGGGGAACCACGCCGGCGCGCTGGCGCTCGCCGCGTCACTGAGGGGCATCGCGAGCTTCCTGGTGATGCCGAGCGACGCTCCCGCGGCGAAAGTCGACGCGGTCCGCGGCTACGGCGGCGAGGTCGTCACCTGCGAGCCGACGCTCGCGGCGCGCGAAGACGGCCTCGCGGCCGTACAACGGGAGACGGGCGCGCACGAGGTGCACCCGTACGACGATCCCGACGTGATCGCGGGCGCAGGGACGGCCGCGCTCGAGTTGCTCGACGAGCATCCCGGGATCGGGCTGGTGATCGCGCCGGTGAGCGGCGGGGGACTGTTGAGCGGCACCGCGATCGCCGTCCACGGGATCGACCCCGCCTGCGTGGTCTGGGGAGCCGAACCCAGCGGCGCCGACGACGCGGCGCGCTCGCTCACGGCCGGCCGACTCCTCGGGAACGAGTCGACCGCCACGATCGCCGACGGCCTGCTCGCCGAGTTGAGTCCCAGGACCTTTGCGATCCTGTCGGAGCACCTCGCAGGGATCGTGACCGTCGACGATTCCGAGATCGTCGACGCGATGAGCCTCCTCTTCGGGCGGGTCAAGCTGGTGGTCGAAGCGAGCGGCGCGGCAGGGCTCGCCGGGCTGCTCGCGCTCGCGCGGACCGAGACATGCCGCGCCACCGCGCCCCCGCCGGCTCCGTTGCCCGAGCAGGTCGGCGTGATCCTGTCCGGCGGGAACCTCGACCTGGATCAGCTCCCGTTCTGAAGCCTCGCGTCGAGGTCGTCGAACTGTCGGCGCGCCGCGACCAGAAGCTCCGGTTGCTGCCACACGTCGATGGCGGTCATCGCGAGCGACTTGGCGCCGTCGACGACGGCCGCGTCGCCTTCGGGTGAGGCGGCGCACTCACGGAAACGCTCGGAGTGGCCGGGCACGTCGAGATCGGCGATGCGGATCATGGCGTGGATCGTGGGCACCACCTTCGACACGTTGCCCATGTCGGTGCTCCCCGCCACCGACAACGGGATGATCTCGGGGTCGATGAACGCGCGACCGAGGCGCTCGCCGTTGCTCCGGTAAGCGTCGGCGAGCGGCTTGTTCTTCCGCAGCTCCGCGTACGATCCGAGCGACCGCAGGTGGAGCTCGCACCCGGTCTGCTGAGCAGAGCCGTGGAAGCAGTTCACGACCCGGCGGAACACCGGCTCGACCTCTTCTTCGGTTGGCGCTCGGACCTGGAACACCGCAGCCGCGTAGTCGGGCACGATGTTCTCGGCGTCGCCGCCGTGGGTGATGATCCCGTGGACCTTCTCGCGACCCGGGCGCAGGTGTTGACGGAGCGCCGCGACGCCGTTGTAGCCCAACACGATCCCGTCGAGCGCGTTGACGCCGGCCCACGGTGCCGCCGACGCGTGCGCAGCCTTGCCGTGCATCTCGATCTCGACGCGGGTCGTCGCGATGTGTGGGGCCCAGCCGACGTCGGCGACCGACGGGTGCACCATCATCGCCACGTCGGCGCCGTCGAACGCGCCGCGCTCGATGAGCTTGATCTTGCCACCCTTGCCGAGTTCCTCGGCTGGGGTTCCGAGCACGGTGAGCCGTCCACCGAGCTGTTGCACGAGCGGCGCGAGCGCGAGGCCGGCTCCGAGACCTGCGGTCGCGATGATGTTGTGGCCGCAGCCGTGGCCGATCCCGGGGAGGGCGTCGTACTCGCAGCACACCACCACGTGGGGTCCGTCACCCGCGCCGATGCGGCCCACGAACGCGGTGTCGAGTCCGTAGGCACCGCGCTCGACCTCGAACCCGCCTTCAACGAGCGCGTCGGCGAGGATCCCCGCCGCGAAGTGTTCCTCGAACCCCAGTTCGGGGCGTTCGTGGATCGCCCGCGACATCGCAACCAGCTCGTCGCCCCGCTCGTCGATCGTCGTGCACGCGCTCGCCTTCTCGTCCATGGTCGGATCCTCCAGCGTCGAGGTCGGGTTTGTCGAGTTCAGGGGTTCACGCCCGGATCAGGTCAGGCTTCGAGCTCGGAGAGGTCCACGGGGACTCCGCGTTCCGCGCTGCGGTAGGCCGCTTCGACGACCTGATGCGCGCGAAGCGCGTCGTCGATCCCCGGCGCCGGCCGGCGGCCGGCGGCGAGTGCCCGGGCGAAGGCCCGGTGCGCGAAGTACTGGTACACGAACACCTCACGTCCGGGATCGACTCCGTCGGCGGTGAACGTGTCGTGCCGGAGCCGGTCGACGTCGAGCCGCTCGGCCTGCTCGTCGGCCGCACGGTGGATGAGGAAGGAGTCCTCGGGCGCGCCGACCAGGAAGTCGCTCGTGATCTCGACCGTCGCCCGTTCGAAGAAGATCTCGAGCCGTCGCTCCTCCCGGTGCGTCACTCCGTTGAAGATCGATGTGAGCGTGCCCACCACCCCGTTCTCGTGCTCGATCGTGAGCGAGGCCACGTCTTCGACGTCGTAGCCGAACACGTTGCGGGTCACGCACGAGACGCGTCGTACGGGACCGAACAGCCAGTTCAGGATGTCGCACGCGTGGAGGGAGTGCTCCAGCAGCGCGCCGCCGCCGGCGTCGTCGCGCCGGGATCGCCAGTCGCTGTGCCCCTCCACGACCGACGCCGTCGGCCAGAACTGGTCGTCGCGCAGCGTGTAGGCCATGACCGTGCCGTGCTCGGCACTCGCGACGAGCTCCGCGGCCCGGCGGAAGAGCGGCTGGAAGCGCGACTGGAACCCGACCTGCACCGGGATCCCAGCGTCGGTGACCGTGCGGGCGATGTCGACGACGTCGGGGTACGTCGGCGCGAGCGGCTTCTCGGTGAACAACGGCTTCCCCGCCGCCGCCACGGCGCCGATGTAGTCGCGGTGGAACCGCGTCGGGGTGACGACGACGACCGCGTCGACGTCGGGGTCGGCGATGAGCTCGTGCCCGTTGGCATAGCGGGTGTCGAGCGAGCCGACGATCGAGGCGAAGCGCTCGATCCCGCCCGGATCCGGATCGGCTGCCGCCACCGTCCGGACGAGGCCGTCGTCGGCCAGGAACCGCAACGCGGCGGCGTGGGCCTGGGCGATCATCCCGCACCCGATCACGCCGATCCGCAGTCGCTCCACCATGGGCCGAGGATGATCCCACCCGCGCCCGGCGCGCGCCAGACCGCAGCCGATGCCTGGCGGTGGGCTCGCGTCGGCGACACTGGCATCCGACCCGCCGACCCGATCCGGACTCCTTCCATGCGCTGCGTCCCTGCGATCTCACTGCGTCCCGTCGCCCGAGCGGCGCTCGACGCGCCCGGTGCGGTGCTGGCACCGGTGCGCGACGCGCTCGGCGGAGCCGTCCGTGGTCTCCTCGGCGGGGGCGAGCAGGCGCCCGACTTCGAGTTCGCCCGCGCCGACGACCCGGGCCTGTTCGGCCCCGACTCGGTGGTGTGGAGGGTGCACGCCGACCGTTCGATGCTGGTGGGAGGGGTGCGGGCGCTCTTCCTGCAGACCCTGCACCCACTTGCGATGGCGGGGGTCGCCCAACACTCGGCCTACCGCGAGGACCCGCTCGGCCGCCTTTCCCGGACGGGCCGCTTCATCGCCACGACGACCTACGGCACCACGCCCGAGGCCGAGGCGTCGATCGCGATGGTGCGGCGCGTGCACGAGCGCGTGCGGGGAGTCACATCCGACGGTCGCCCCTACGCGGCCACCGATCCTGCGCTCCTCGCGTGGGTGCACAACGTGGAGGTGGATTCGTTCCTCGAGGCGTACCGGCGGTACGGACCCGGCCTCGACCCCGACGACGCCGACCGGTACGTCTCGGAGATGGCGCCTGTGGGCCGCAGCCTCGGCGCGCTCGACGTGCCCGAGACGGCGTCCGACCTCACCGAGTGGATCGCCGGCGTGCCCGATCTCGGGATGACCCGGGAGGCGCGAGAGGCGATTCGGTTCCTCGTGCTCCCGCCCCTACCGGCAGCGGTGTTGCCCGCGTACTTCGTGCTCGCTTCCGCGGCCGCAGGCCTGCTCCCGCTGCGGAGCCGCCTCACGCTCGGTCTGTGGCCGGTCCCGTTCGCGGATCCGCTCGTGGTGCGGCCCGCAACCACCACGATGCTCGCCGCGCTCGGCTGGGCCCTCGGCCCGCCGCCGACCCCGGTGTTCGAGGCCGCGTAGCGCGTCACCACCCACTCGGAGCCCGTGGTTGACTGCGGGCATGACTCGTCGTGGCTACCAGATCCCGAACTTCACCTATCCGGGCGGCACCCCGGCCGACATCTTCCGTACCGTCGCCGCCGGCGCGCAGGCCGCCGAGCAGTCGGGCTTCGACACGGTGCTCGTGATGGACCACTTCTACCAATTGCCGATGCTCGGCAACCCCGACGACTTCATGCTCGAGGCGTACACCCTCCTCGGCGCGCTCGCGAGCCTGACGTCGACGGTCCGCCTCGGGACACTCGTCACCGGCAACACCTACCGCAACCCCGCGATCCTCGCGAAGGAGGTGACCACCCTCGACCTCGTCTCTGGTGGTCGCGCCCAGCTCGGCATCGGGTCGGGCTGGTTCGAGCTCGAGCACGACTCCTTCGGCATCGAGTTCGGCACCTTCACCGACCGCTTCGAGAAGCTCGAGGAGGCACTGCAGGTGATCCTGCCGATGTTGCGCGGCGAACGCCCCACGTTGCGAGGTGAGCACTACACGATCACCGACGCGATCAACGAGCCCCAGCCGTTGTCGCGCATCCCGGTGATGATCGG
>JBBRHS010000059.1:0-11274 GCA_038222385.1 Acidimicrobiia bacterium | reverse complement strand
GGTTCGACGCGCTCGGCGAACGTCGCGATCTACGACGCCCTGCGAAATGGCCTGGCGACCAGCGCTTCCCTGATGGTGCCGTGCGCATGGGCTCGTGACGCGGCGGCGCAGTACCGCGGTGAGGACGTCGGCGTGCATCTCACGCTCAACAGTGAATGGGAGACCTACCGATGGGGGCCCATCACCCACGGTCCGAGCCTGCTCGACGGCGACGGAGGCTTCCCTCGCACGGTGCCCGACACCTGGGATCACGCCGACCTCGAGGAGGTCCGACGGGAGTGCCGAGCGCAGGTCGAACGGGCGATCCTGTGGGGTTTCGACGTCAGCCACCTCGACAGTCACATGGGCACGCTCCAGCTCCGCGCCGACTTCTTCGACGTGTACCTCGAGCTCGCGGTCGACTTCGGGCTCCCGCTGCGGATGGCCGGAGCCAGCGGCCAACGGCGCGTGGGCTTCCCCTACCGGGAGGTCGCCGCGGCCGAAGGCGTCGTCTTCTCCGACCACTTCGTGTACACCACCGGCGTCGGTTCTCGGCGCGACGTCGAGCGCGCGCTGTTCGATCTGCGACCGGGTGTCACCGAGGTGTACTTCCATCCCGCAGTCGACACCGACGAACTGCGCGCCTCTCATCCCGACTGGGCCGGCCGGGTCGAAGATCACGCGCTCCTGTGTCGTGATCCCTCGTTCGCCGATCTCGCGGAACGCACCGGCGCGACGCTGATCGGCTTCCGGGAGTTGCGCGAACTCCAGCGCGCCGGCGCGTGAGCGCCAACCCATGAGCGCCAAGACATGACAGCCAGCACGTGAGCGTGGGGCCGGCGGCGGTCCATGCGCTCCTCGGCCGGGCGCTGCCCGACGAGGAACTCACGCTCGACGACGTCACGACGTGCTGCTTCGGACCCGGCTCCGAGGTGATCGGCGACGACGAAGCCGCGGTCGTGGTGAAGTTCCACGATTGGGGTGGCTACGCAGCGGCATGGATCCTCGCGGTGGCGGTCTCACCGGAACGTCAACGTCGGGGGCTCGGGCGCGATCTCGTGGAGCAGGCGGTCGCCTGGGCCGGCACACGGGGCGCACACGAGGTGCACCTCGGTACTGCGATCCCCCGCTACCTCTGGCCCGGGGTCGACTTCGCGTACACCCCTGCGCTCTGCCTCTTCGAGGCCGCGGGATTCGAACCCGACGGCTTTGCCTACGACATGGCCATCCCCACGAGCTTCCGCGCCGATCCGCCACCGGGAACCATCGTCGAGCGCGAGCTCGGGACCGGGGCGATCGATCTCACCCGTCGGGCCTACCCGCAGTGGGAAGACGAGGTCACCCGCGGCATCGAACGCGGCACCGTGTTCGCGGCCCGGGCCGACGACCACACAACCATCGGCCTCGCTGCTCACTCCGTGAACCGCCACGGGTTGATCGGCCCCATGGCCACCGATCCAGAACGCCGGGCCCGCGGTGTCGGGAACGCGCTGTTGGCCGCACTGTGCGTCGACCTCGCGCAGCTCGACGGCCGTTCCCACGCCCAGATCTCGTGGATCGGACCCGCTCGCTTCTACGCCAAGGCCGGCGCCACCGTCAGCCGCGTCTACCTCAACGCCAAGCGCCGCCCCCACCCGTGACGAGAGCCCTGACCGCCTTCGACCACGAGTTCGGCGCGTTCTGGTCCTATGCGATCCGAAACGCAACGAACTCAGCGACGGTCTGGGCGATCTCGGCGTCGGACGATGCTGAGGTGAAGCGCAGGATCGTCCAGCCGGCGATCTGGAGGAGTCGGTCACGCTTGCGGTCGCCGTCGAACGCGGTTCGGGTCCCGTGGAACTTCCAACTGTCGTACTCGATCGCGACCTTGGCCTCCGGGTACGAGAGATCGAGGCGGTACCGCGCACCCACGTCGACCCAGTGCTGCTGCGTCGGTGCGGGGAGTCCCGCCGCGACGAGTACCCGGTACACCCTCATCTCGGGCCTGCTCTCCCCCTTGTCGGTCTCGTCGCCCCGTTCGTCGAGCAACGTCCGGATGACAGTGGGCCGCCGATTCGGTCCCGCGGAAAGGCCTTCGAGCACCCGTTCGACGGCGAAGAGACTCACCTTCTTGGCGACGAGCCCCGCGTCGAGCGCCCGGGCGATCTGCCCGAGGGACAGGCGAGCCGTGCAGTCGACCAGCGTCCGCGCGTACGACGTCACCGGAATGCCGCCCACGACCGAGACGTCGATGCCAGCCAAGCGAGCCGGCCGGTGCCGAGCCACGCCCGGGAGGCGCGGGTGGCTGCCCGGCGGTACGGAGATCTCCAATGTGTCGGGACTCACATCGGGGAACCCGTGCAGCGCGGCTGCCGTCAGATGTGAGGCCACCGCACCTTCATTTGCGGCCAGCACCGTCGCCATGACTCGTCGTTCGTAGGTCTCAGGCGTTCCCGCGACGGCGTACACGCCCTGTCGAAGCCGGAGCCAGTGACCCCGTCGCCTCCGGACCTTGATCTGTCCCTCTGAGGCACCGGCGAGAACTGCCTGCCCGTGCGTGAACACTCCGTACTGAGTCGCAGCGACTTTGCCCACGGCGACATCCATGTCCTTGACCATCGATCGTCTCCCTCAACGTTCCAGGTTCGGCGCGTTTCGGTCCGCATAGGACCAGAACGCGCCGAACTCGGCGGAATGGTTGGGGGAGATGGGAGGGGAGGTTGGGGGGGAGCTGGGGTCAGTCGGTGAGGGACTGGAGCCGGGCGCGGCGGGTAGCGAAGGCGTCGGATCGGGTCTCGGGGAGGATCCGGAGGAGGAGGGCGTTGTCGCCGGCGGTCTTGAGGCGGCCCTGCATGAACGCGACGTTGGGGTCGAGGGTGCCGTCGAGCAGTTCGCGGGCGACGTCGACGGTGGTGGTGAGCACGAGGTCGGGATCGTCGGTGCCGCCGAGGCGGACGTCGCCGTCGGGTCCGCCGGTGACGACCACCTGCACCCGTTCGCCGGGATCGCCGAGGTCGGCGAACAGCGGCTCGACCTGTTCCACCCACGCTCCCGTCAGGAACTCCGCCACGGTCAGCCGACCACGTCGGCCGGGTCGCGCAGACCCGCGAAGAGGTCGGTCTCGATCTCACCTTCGGCGACACCCGTGTCGACCAGTGAACGGACGAGCACGTATTCCTCCCACGGCCACACGTGTTTGAGGACGTCGTCGGGGAGCTTCATCCAGAAGCCGTCGGGCGCGACCTGCGTGCGGTGCGCGAGCAGCGCGGCCCGTCGATGGGCCATGTAGGCGCTGACGTCGACGAGCGTGGTGTGGCGGTCTTCGCGCAGCGGACCGCTCTCGTGTTCCAACCACCGGGCGAAGGGGCTTTCGAGGTCGCGGTCGAGATGGGCCTGGTGCAAGGCCTGGATCCGGCCCCGCGACCAGCCGACCTCGTAGAGCTTCGACGGCTGCCACGGGTCCCCGGCGTCGGGGAACGCATCGGGATCGCCGGCGGCGTCGAACGCCGGCGCGGTGATCTCGAACACCCGGATGTGGTCGGGGTGGGGGTAGAACTCACGGTCCTCGGCATAAGTGATGATCACCTGCGGCCGTTCGGCCCGGATGATCTTGACCAGCCGCCCAACGGCTTCGTCGAGCTGGGCGTTGGCGAAGTTGTCGGCTCGGGCGTTCGTCTCGGTCTCGGGCATCCCGGAGTCGTGGTAGCCGAGCAGCTCGAGGCGGTCGTAGCCGATGGCGTCGACGCTGTCCTGCAGCTCCTGCATCCGCACCGCGTACAGGTTGGCCCGCACCTCTTCGGTGTCGACCGCGGGGTTGAGCACCTCTCCCGCCTCTCCTCCGGTGCAGCACACCAGCACGGTGTGGACACCTTCGGCGTGGTACCGGGCGACGGTGCCCGCGCCCTTCGACGCTTCGTCGTCGGGGTGGGCGTGGACGGTCAACAGGGAGAGCGGCGCGGAAGTCATGACACCGGCAACGCTACCCGCCACCCAGGTCTTCCTCGATCCGGTCGATGGCCGCCAGGGCCCAGATCTCGACCCGCCCGATGTCGCGGATGCGACGGGGTCGGAGCCGCTTCCAGGCGAACGCCGGGTCCTCGCTGAGCGACGCGTGGACTTCGTCGGACGCGATCACACTCCCGGGCTTGGCGATCTCCACCAGACGGCTGGCGAGGTTGACGACCGGGCCGAAGTAGTCGCCCTCGCGCGTCACCACCGACCCACGGGCGAGTCCGGCCCGCGCGGGCGGGAGCAACACGTCGTCGAGGGACCGATCGGTCAACCGCCGGGCGATCCGAGCGGCCGCGGCCGCGTCGCCCGACACGAACATCACCTCGTCGCCGATGGTCTTGACGACCCGACCCCCTTCCTCGGCCACGGTGTCGAACGCCAGGTGCTCGAACCGGCGGACCAACGCGCTGATCTCGTGGGGGTCGAGTTGCTGACTGATGGCGGTGTACCCGACGAGATCCACGAACCCGATCGTGAGAACTCGCGCCCCGGGCGCATCCGGGTCTTCGTTGGCGAGCTTGCGCCACAGCGAGTCGCGTGCCTGCAGTCGCAGCGTGTAGTCGAACAGCTTCAACAGGGAGGGCCAGTTGAACTCGTCGATGAACGTGAGGGCGATCCGCTCGTCGGAGAGTCCGGAGTTGCGGGCCGAACGGATCATCTCGGCAAGTTGGTCGGTGAGGGCCGCCGCGACCTTCGCCAACGCGGCGCTGAACACCCGCACCTGTTCGACGAGCGCGTCCATCGGATCGTCGTCGACGGCGACGATCGTGGTGACCCGGCGCCGCTCGAGCACGGTGAGCGCCTCAACGTCGGAATCGGTGAAGACGGGGGCATCGTCGGGGACGTCGGGGAAGCCGAGCGCCCGCCACAACCGGCGCGACACATCGGGTGCGACGCCGGCCTGCGCGGCGACCGACGCGCGGTCGTACTTCGGACGCCCCGGACGGAGCGTCTTGTCGAGCAGCAGCAAGGTGAGCCACCCCTCCTGCTCCGCCCGGGCGATCTCGTCGTCGGAGGCGCCGAGCTTGCCGAGGGTCCGAACGAGCCGCTTGTCCATGACCGGCGACGCGCCTACGCGCTCCTCGGCACGTCTTTCCACGGGAGCTCGCGCGACGCGTCGGGTTCCTTCGGGAGCCCGAGCACCCGCTCGCCGAGGATGTTGCGCATGATGTCGGAGGTTCCGCCCTCGATGGTGTTCGCCTGCGCCCGCAGGAATCCCTGCGCGACCGACGAGTCGCCACCACCCGGCGCCAAGTTGCGCGACGAACGCACCTGATCCTGGAGCGCAAGGCCCTCCCAGGCGATCCCGCCGACGCCTTCGAGGTCGATGGCCAGGCTCTGGAGCCGCTGGTTGAACTCCGCCTGCTGCAGCTTCGTGATCGAACCCTCCGGACCGGCCTCACCCCCGCTCTTTCGCTTGTCGGCGGCGCGCTGGTTGTTCACCTTGATGAGGCGGCTCTCGATGTAGGCCTGCGCGAGCTGCTGGCGGACGAGCGGATCCTTGGTGCCCTTGTGCCGGTCGAGGAGGCGCGCCACCGGGCTCCCGCCGACGGCGTCGCCTCCGATCGAACCTGCGCCCGACAACGAGACCCGCTCGTTCATCAGGGTCGTGATCGCGACTTTCCAACCGTCGCCCTCGCGCCCGAGCATCCAGTCGTTGCGGACCCGGGCGTCGTTGAAGAAGACCTCGTTGAACTCCGCGTCGCCGGTGATCTGCACGAGCGGTCGGACCTCGACCTCGGGCCGCTCCATGTCGACCACGAAGTACGACAACCCGGCGTGCTTCGGGACGTCGGGGTTGGTCCGACACAGCAACATGCCCCACCGCGAGATGTGGGCGAGCGTGGTCCAGACCTTCTGACCGTTGACGATCCACTCGTCGCCGTCGCGTACCGCCTTCGTCGCGAGGCCCGCGACATCGGAACCGGCGACCGGTTCGCTGAACAGCTGGCACCAGATCTCCTGGTTGCAGGCCAACGGCTTCAGCAACCGGTGCTTCATCTCCTCGGTCCCCCACGCCATCACCGTGGGGCCTCCCATCCCGATGCCGATGATGTTGAACGGCCGCGGCACCTTGTAGTGGTTCAGCACCTCGATCACGTGCTTCGCCTGGCCGGGAAGGAGCGAGAGGCCGGCTCCGTACTCCGACGGCCAGGTCGGCGTGGCGTAGCCCGCCTCGCCGAAACGTACGCACCACTCCGAGTACTCGAGCCCCGCCCGGGCCGCGGCGAACCCGTCGGCGTCGTCGGAGTCGATCGCCTCCATCCAACCGGCCGGGAGCTGCTCGCGGAGCCAGCCCAGGGTCTGGTCGCGCAGTTCCTCGGGGCTCAACTCTCGAACGTCGACGGCCATCCGGACGTACCTCCATGCAGAACGACGGCCGGCGAGCTGCGAACCCACCGGCACGAGGGAACCGCCGGAGCGTACCCGTGACGGAACCCGAGCCGCCGGGCGAAGACGGCCTCACTACGCTGGTCGGGCCGTGTCGGTCGATGTCCCTGCTTCCGCTGCCCCGGTTCCCGGCCTCGCGCCTCCACCACCTCCGGGACCTCGGCCTTCTCGAACCGCGACCGGCCACGCCTGGATCTGGATCACCGCGTGTGCGATCGGGCTCCCGGTGCTCCTCCTCGTGGGAGTTGCGCTCCTCGAACGGGTCACGTCTCGGGGTGCGATCGTCGGCGGCGTCGAGATCGCAGGGTCCGACGCCGCCGGCCAGTCCGAGGACGACGCCACCGCGAGCGTCGGCGTCATCGCCCGCCGCCTCGAGTCGGAACCGGTCCGGGTGCGGATCGGACCGTCGGAGGAGGTCATCGCACCCGCGACGATCGGCCTCCGGGTCGAGGTGGCCGAGACAGTTCGCCAGGCCCGGTTCGCAGGCCGGGGCGACAACCCTCTCGCCGTGCTGTTGGGCACCGTGCTCCGGCGGTTCCGTCCCGACGAGATCCCACTCGCAGTGACCGTCGATGAGGGCCGCCTCAGCGCGGTGCTCGACGCCTGGGGTCGCGCCACCTCCGTCGGTCTGCGCGACGGCTCGGTCCGGATCGACGGGGTGAACGTCGTCGAGATCGCGCCCCGCTCCGGCATCGGACTCCGTGAGCGCCGGGCCCGGACCCAGCTGTTCGAGGCTTGGGGCGACGGGCGATCGGGCCCGATCGTCCTCTCGTACGGTGCCGTGCGGCCCAACGTGGGAAGAGCTTCGGTGGTCGCCGCGGCCGACGAGGTACGCGAGCTGCTGCGACGACCGCACACCGTCGTCATCGGACCCACCACGGTCACACTCTCTTCGGCCGCGCTCGCGCCCACGATCACGGTGGTGACGCGAGGTCGCCGGCTGGTCGTGGGTGTCGATCCCGATCGGCTCCACGCGGCACTGGCAGCTGATCTCGTCGGTGTCGAACGACCGCCGGTCGACGCGACCTGGTCGGTCGACGGGACATCGGCCACGGTCGTGCCGGCAGTCCTCGGCGCCGCGCTCGACACCGCACCGCTCGCTGCCGAGATCGCCGCCGGCGAGCTCCGCGTCGTCGGCTCGCTCCGCGCCATCCCGCCCACCCGCGACACCGCGTGGGCGGAATCGCTCCGCATCACCGAGCTGGTCTCGACCTTCACCACCACCCACAGCTGTTGCGAGGGCCGGGTCACGAACATCCATCGGGCCGCCGACACGATCGACAACGTGGTGGTACTCCCCGGCGAGACGTTCTCACTCAACGAGACGTTGGGTCCCCGGACCATCGAGAAGGGCTACGTCCCCGCGCCGGCGATCGGCGAGGATCTCGGTCTCGTCGAAGACGTCGGCGGCGGGGTGAGCCAGGTCTCGACGACGCTCTTCAACGCGACGTACTTCGGTGGCTACGAAGACGTCACCCACGAAGTGCACTCGATCTACCTCTCCCGGTACCCGAAAGGCCGGGAGGCCACACTCAACTACCCCTCGATCGACAACGAGTTCCGCAACGACACCGACGCGGGCGTCCTCATCAAGGCCAGCTACACCAACACGTCGATCACCATCTCGTTCTACGGGAGCAGAGCCGGTCGGAGCGTCCGATCCGAGGGCCCCAACACGCTCGAGACGATCGAGCCCCCGATCGAGTACATCGACGACCTCACCCTCCCGGCGGGGACCGAGACGGTGACGAAGGAAGGGGCCCGCGGATACGTGGTCGAGAACATCCGGATCATCTCCCGGCAGGGTCGAGCCGACCTCCGGGAGCGATTCGTCGCCCGGTACCAGGCGGTCCCGACGAAGATCAACCGCAACCCGACTCCGGCCCCGCCACCACCGGTGCCGCTGGTCCCACCGGACGTCCCCGCACCGGCTGCGGTCCCACCCGCCCCCGCGGGCTGAGCGCGGCGCCGAGTTCCAACTTCACGCTCAAGCACCCCCACCCGGGCCGTCGATAGCTCCGACATGTTCCGCGTGCTCCCACTCCGCGTGCTCTCACTCCGCGTGCTCCGGCTCATCGCCGCCTCCGCCCTGATCGTCGGCGTCGCCGCGGCCTGTGGTCAACCGGCGCCGGCGCCGCCCGCCGCGCCGACCGCACCGGCGATGACCGGACCCGAGCAGGCGATCGGCAACGACCTCCTCGTACGCCTCAACCAGGAACGGGCAGCTCGGGGCATCGCGCCGCTCGGAACCGACACCACGCTCACCAGCCGCAGCGTCGATTGGAGTCGCGCGATGCCCGGGCTCGCGGTTCCCGGTCGCAGGCTCAACCACAGCGACCTGAGTCCGCTGCTCGGACGCTTCACCGCAGCCGCGGAGAACATCGGCTGGACGCGAGGCGGCGCGGCCGGTCTGATCCACACGAGCTGGATGCAGTCGGACGGACACCGTCACAACATGCTCGCCCCGAATGTCGACGTGGTCGGGATCGCGGTCTACTGCGCGCCCGACGGCCAGATGTGGGTGACGGAGACCTTCGGTCGGACTCCAAGTTCCTGGACTCCCTCGGGCTTCGGTGCGCTCCCCCCACTCGCGCCGATCGCGAATCCCCGGACCGACGGCCCGACCTGCTGACCGAGCGCTCCCCGGTGAGGTAGGGCAGACGTCGCCGTTTGCGACCCTCGACCCCCGTAGAGTCTCGCCGTGATCTCCGCCCACCGCTTCGGCGCCGGAACCCAAGGACCTGAGACGGTCGCCGTCGATGAGATCGCTCGCCATCGAGACGAGCCCGAATCACTGCTCTGGGTCGACGTCGGCCTACCGACCCGCGAGGAGGTCGACCTCCTCGTCCGCGACCTGCAGCTCCACCCACTCCTCGCCGAGGATCTCGTCCACGGGAACCAGCGCACCAAACTCGACCGGTACGGCGATCACTTCCACATCGCGGTGCACGACTGCACGCTCGACGAGTTGACGATCGAGCGACGCGAGATCGACATCGCGTTCGGCAAGGGATGGCTCCTCACTGTCCGTCAGGAGGGCGACCAGCGTCCGGCGCCGGCAGTCCTCGAGGACCTGCAGTCGCGCTTCGAAATGATCCGAGCGATCGAGCACGAGCCGGGCGATGTCGGCCTCCTGCTGTGGGCGATCCTCGATGTGCTCGTCGACCGGTACTTCACCGTCATCGACGAGTTCGACGAACGGCTCGACGACATCGAGGAGATCGTCTTCGCCGGCAACGCACCCGATGCGACACCGCATCAGATCTTCGATCTCCGTCGGTCGATCGGGATCTTCCGCCGGAGCACGGTGCCGCTGCGAGACGTACTCAGCGAGCTCCTCCGCCATGAAGGGCAATATCTGTCGGATCGGTCGCTCGTCTTCATGCGCGACGTCTACGACCACATCCTCCGGGTGGCCGAACTGATCGAGACCCAGCGAGAACTGTTGACCGGGCTGCTCGAAGCCCACCTCGGTGTGGTCTCGAACCGCAGCAACCGCGTGATGAAGGTGACGTCGTCGTGGGGTGCGATCATCCTCGGCGCCACACTCATCGCCGGCATCTACGGCATGAACTTCAAGAACATGCCGGAGCTCGATTGGAAGTACGGCTACTTCATCGCGCTCGGGCTCATGGCCCTGCTCACCGTGACGCTGGTGTTGTGGTTCCGGAAGAAGGACTGGCTGTGACCGTGCCGTCGACCATCCCGGAATCGCCGGGATCTCCCGGTTGGCGGAGCCGGTTGCGCATGATGCGGTAGAAGGCCTCGAGCGCGGCGACGGCGATGCCCGCCACGATCATCCCCTCGACGAGCACGTCGGTCGGTGGGATCCGAAACGCGTAGAAGTTGCGCACGAACGGGATCGCGAGCGCGCCGACGAACGCCACGACCATCGTCACGATGAGGAGGGCGCGACCCCGGGTGAAGGGTCGGGCCAGGATCACGAGCACCCAGAGACCGACGGCGAAGAGCACGATCGTCGCGGTGGTACGAGCCTGGCGCGGGCTCACATCCTGCGCCCGGGCCATCGAGTACGCGACGAACACCCCGACGGCCGCGATGGTCCCGGCCGGGATCGCGAGGCGGAGCACGCGTGGCACGAAGCCGGGGACGTAGCGGCGCCTGTTCGGGGCCAGTGCGAGGAAGAACGCCGGGATGCCGATCGTGAGGCTGCTCACCACCGTGAGGTGGCGGGGCAGGAACGGATACGGCCACCCTGCGATCGCGACGGCCAGCGCCAGGAGCGTGGCGTAGGTCGTCTTCGTGAGGAACAGGTTCGCGACCCGCTCGATGTTCGCCGTGACCCGTCGTCCCTCGGCCACGACGCCGGGGAGCGTCGCGAAGCGACCGTCGAGAAGGACCAGCTGCGCCACTGCTCGCGTCGCGGCGGCGCCCGAACCCATGGCGACGCCGATGTCGGCGTCCTTCAACGCCAGCGCGTCGTTCACGCCGTCGCCCGTCATCGCGACCACGTGCCCACGTGACTGCAACGCGGCAACCATCTCACGCTTCTGGTGCGGAGTCACGCGTCCGTAGACCGTACGGGTCTCGAGGATCTCGGCGAGCTCATCGATGTCTTCGGGGAGCTCACGAGCGTCTACCGGCTCGCCGACATCGGGAAGACCGACCCTTCGGGCGACGGCCGCGACCGTACGGGGGTTGTCGCCGGAGATCACGCGGAGCTGCACTCCCTGATCGTGGAAGTACGCCAAGGTCTCGGCCGCGTCGGGCCGCACCTGCTCCTCGAGGAGCACGAGTGCGACCGGTACGAGGTCGGGCGGCAGATCTTCGCCGGTGAGCCCACTCTCGGCGTGCGCGAGGAGCAGCACCCGGTTCCCTGCTGCGGCCATCTCGTCGGCCCGGACCCGGGCCGGAGAAGCTGCGTCGGCGAACACCATCTCCGGCGCCCCGAGG
>JBBRHS010000058.1:0-11286 GCA_038222385.1 Acidimicrobiia bacterium | reverse complement strand
TCTCCCCGCCCGGCCGGCCGACGGGCTCGTGATCGGCGCGTTCCCCGAGCGCGCCGACCCCCGCGACGCGCTCGTCGGATCGTCGCTCGCGTCGTTGCCGAGTGGGGGCACCGTCGCCACCGGATCGGTGCGCCGGAGGTGTCAGCTCGCCAACCTCCGACCCGACCTCACCTTTGCCGAACTGCGCGGGAACGTGCCGACGCGCGTCGACAAGGCGCGCGAGTTCGATGCGGTCGTCGTCGCCGTCGCAGCGCTCGACCGCCTCGGGCTGCGGGCCCACGCGGCCGAGGTGCTCGAACCGTCGGTGATGCTGCCCCAGGTCGGTCAGGGCGCACTCGCGGTCGAGTGCCGATCCGACGACGAAGTGACCATCGCCCATCTCGCCGCCATCGACGACGCCGCAGTGCGGATGCCACTCGAAGCCGAGCGCGCGTTCCTCGCCGAGCTGGGGAGCGGATGCGATCTCCCTGTCGGTGCGCTGGCCGAGCGGCGCGATGATCGTTCCATCCAGCTCACCGCGCTGCTCGCGTCGGCCGACGGGCGGATCGTGCTCCGCGCGACGGTCGAGGGCCCCGATCCGGAGACGGTCGGCCGCACTGCGGCCGACGATCTCGTGCATCGTGAGGGTGGTGTCGCCCTCCTCGCCGACCTGGGCATCCGCGCGTCGGGTGTCGGATCATGACGGTCTTCCTGGTCGGCGCCGGACCCGGCGACCCCGGGCTCATCACCGTGCGCGGCGCCGAGCTCCTCAGCCGGGCCGAGGTGGTGGTGTTCGATCGGCTGGCGTCGCCACAACTCCTCGAGCTGGCTCCCGCGGGAGCGGAGCGCGTCAACGTCGGAAAGGCCCCAGGCCGTGTCGAAATGGACCAGGACGGCATCAACGCCGTGCTCGTCGACCGCGGCGCACAGGGTCTGTCGGTGGTGCGACTCAAGGGGGGCGATCCGTTCGTCTTCGGTCGCGGGGGCGAGGAGGCCGAGGCACTTCGCGCCGCGGGAGTCGACTTCGAGATCGTGCCCGGCATCACGAGCGCGATCGCCGCGCCCGCGTACGCGGGGATCCCGGTCACCCACCGGGGATTGTCGACGCATGTCACCGTCGTCACCGGCCACGAGGATCCGGCGAAGGGTCGCACCGACGTCGACTGGGAGGCGCTCGCCCGCGCCGGCGGAACCCTTGTGATCCTCATGGGCGCAGGACGGATCGCCGTGATCGCGCAACGCCTGATCGACGGCGGCCGGCCGACGGATACGCCCGTTGCCGCGGTGCGCAACGGGACCCGACCGGATCAGCACACCGTCCGAACCACCCTCGCCGCGCTCGCGGCGGCCGACGTGGTGATCGAGCCGCCGTCGGCGATCGTGGTCGGGCCGGTGGCTGCGCTCGAGTTCGGTTGGTTCGAGTCCCGTCCGCTCTTCGGCCGCCGAATCGTGGTCACCCGGGCGCGCGAGCAGGCGAGCGAGTTGCGCACCCGTCTCGAGGAGCTCGGCGCCGAGGTGATCGAGCTGCCGTCGATCGAGATCGTGCCACTCGAGTTCGCGGTCCCCGATCTCGGCGGCTACTCGTGGCTGGCGTTCACGTCGGCGAACGGGGTGCACCACTTCTTCGAGCGGGCGCTCGACGCCAAGGGACTCGATGCCCGGGCGCTCGCGGGCTTGCGGGTCGCGGCGATCGGTCCGGGGACCGCGGCCGCGCTCGCCGATCACGGGGTCGGCGCCGACCTCCTTCCCGAGCACTTCGTGGCCGAGTCCTTGCTCGAGGCGTTCCCGACGCCGACCGCACCCGGCGAACGGGTGCTGCTGGCCCGGGCCGAGGCCGCGCGCGACGTCTTGCCCGAGGGGCTCGGCGCCGTCGGGTACGCCGTCGACGTGCTGGCCGTGTACCGCACGGAAACCGCCACACCGTCGCCCGCCGCGCTCGACCAGGTTCGCGCCGGCACGGTCGACGCGGTCACGTTCACGTCGTCGTCGACGGTCACGAACTTCGTCGATCTCGTCGGCGCGCTCCCGGGGCCGGGTCCGGCGATCGTGTCGATCGGCCCCATCACCTCGGCCACCGCCGCCGAGCTCGGCCTCACCGTCACCACCGAAGCCGATCCTCACACGATCGACGCGCTCGTCGACGCGCTCCTCGCCACCCTCACCTGACAGTGGCCCTGACCCCTGACCCCACCACCCGAGGTCTGCACGACCAGCCCCCCGAAGCCGCAGCTTACCGTGCGGAGGTTCTCGTCGGGGCCGGCTGCGGCAGCGGTCGGAGGCGCCGATAGCCTGGGGGGGTGCCCTTCCCCGAGGTCCGGCCCCGTCGTCTGCGCCGCACTCCCGCGCTGCGCCGACTCGTTGCGGAGACCACGCTCCGGGTCGACGACCTGGTGGCTCCCCTCTTCGTGAAGGAAGGGCTCCGCGAGCCCGAGCCGGTGGTCTCGATGCCCGAGGTGTTCCAGCACACCCTCGAGAGCCTCCGCAAGGAGGTGCGGGCGCTCGCCGACCTGGGCGTGCCCGCCGTCATCCTGTTCGGCATCCCGGCCACGAAGGATGCGATCGGTTCCGGTGCCGACGCGCCCGACGGGATCGTCCAGGAGGCCCTGCGCACCCTGCGCGACGAGGTCGGCGACTCGATGGTGCTCATGGCCGACGACTGCCTCGACGAGTTCACCGACCACGGCCATTGCGGCCTGCTCACGCCCGACGGTGTGGTCGACAACGACGCGACGCTCGAGCGCTACGCGAGCATCGCGATCGCCCAGGCCGACGCCGGCGCCGACGTGATCGCACCCTCGGGGATGATGGACGGCCAGGTCGCGGCGATCCGCACCGCGCTCGACCAGTCGGGCCATCAGGACGCACTCGTGCTCGCCTACGCGGCGAAGTACGCATCCGCGTTGTACGGACCGTTCCGCGACGCGGCCGAGTGCGCGCCGAGCTTCGGCGACCGTCGGAGCTACCAGATGGACCCGGGCAACGCCCGCGAGGCGCTCACCGAGACCGCGCTCGACGTCGACGAGGGCGCCGACATGGTGATGGTCAAGCCTGCGCTGGCCTATCTCGACGTGATCGCCACGGTGCGGGCGTCGTTCGACGTGCCCGTCGCGGCGTATCACGTGAGTGGCGAGTACGCGATGTTGAAGGCAGCTGCGGAACGGGGCTGGATCGACGGCACGGCCGTGGCCCTCGAACACCTCCTCTCGATCAAGCGGGCCGGCGCCGATTTCGTGCTCACCTACCTCGCCCACGAAGCCGCCGAGATGTTGAACCCGTGAGCGCAGCGGAGTCGCCGGACACGCCTCGAACGACTGCATCAGGTGAGCGATCGAGGCGACGCAGCGGAGCGAACAATGTGGACGATCTCCATGCGCGCGCCCGCGCCCGCATCCCCGGGGGCGTGAACTCGCCGGTGCGGGCGTTCAACGCCGTCGGTGGTGACCCGTTCTTCGTCGCCCGGGGCGAGGGCGCCTACCTGATCGACACGGAGGGCAACCGGTACGTCGACTACGTGCAGTCGTGGGGCGCGTCGATTCTCGGTCACGCCCACCCGGCGATCGTCGAGGCGGTGCAGCGCGCCGCGGCCGAGGGCACGTCGTTCGGCGCGCCGACCGAGCGCGAGGTGCTGCTCGCCGAGGCGATCTGTGCCCGGGTGCCGAGCGTCGAGATGGTGCGGCTGGTGTCGTCGGGTACCGAGGCCGCGATGACCGCAGTGCGCCTCGCCCGGGGCGTGACCGGGCGCGAGAAGATCGTGAAGTTCGCCGGCTGCTACCACGGCCACCTCGACGCGCTGCTCGTGGCCGCGGGCAGCGGTGTCGCGACGCTGGGCCTGCCCGGCTCCCTCGGCGTCACCGCCGGCGCGGTCGCCGACACGATCGTCACGCCCTTCAACGACATCGAGGAGCTGAACTCGGTGTTCGACGAGCACGGCGACTCGATCGCGGCGGTGCTCGTCGAGCCGATCGCGGCGAACATGGGCCTCGTCCCCGCTGCACCGGCGTTCCTCGACGCGATCCGCAAGCGGTGCGACGACGCGGGTGCGCTGCTCGTGCTCGACGAGGTCATCACCGGGTTCCGGGTCGGGCCGGCCGGTGCGCAGGGCCTGCTCGGACTCCGACCCGACCTGTCGATCTTCGGCAAGGTCGTGGGCGGCGGCCTCCCACTTGCCGCCATCGGTGGGTCCCAGGCGACCATGGAGCACCTCGCGCCGAACGGAGGCGTCTACCAGGCGGGCACGCTGTCGGGAAACCCCCTGGCCACGGCCGCGGGCCTCGCGGCGCTCGATCTCCTCGGTGACTCGGCCTACGTCGCGCTCACCGACACTGCAACCGTGCTCGCCGACGGCCTCCGCACGGCCATCGACGGTGCGGGGATCCCGGTCCAGGTCACCCAGGTGCAGACGCTCGCCGGCCTCTTCTTCGCCGACGCGCCGGTCACCGACTACGAGGGCGCGCAGGCCGCCGACCACGATCGCTACGCCGCGTTCTTCCGCGGCATGCTCGGCCGGGGCGTCTACCTCGCCCCGAGCGGCTTCGAGACGATGTTCCCCAGCCTGATGCACGGGGGGACCGAGATCGAGCGGACCCTCGCTGCCGCAGCCGAGACCGCCCGGGAACTGGACGGCTGACGCAAACCATTGCAATGGTATTCTGCTGCCATGCGTACAACCATTGACAAGGCAGGTCGACTGGTCATCCCGAAGGTCCTCCGCGAGCAACTCGGTTTGAGCCCCGGCGAGGTGGAGGTGACACCCGACGGAACCGGCCTCCGGGTGGAAGCGGTCGTCGGCGAGGGGTTGGTGGAGGAGGAGGGTCGTCTGGTGATCGCCGGCGCAGGCGCCGACATCGACGACGATCTCGTCCGCGCGCTCCGGGAGGCGGATCGCCGGTGAGTCCCTCCCCGAGCGACGTGCTCGTCGACACGAGCGTGGCCGTTGCGCTGGTGGTCGCGGACCACACGGCCCATGTCGAGGTGCGCGAGTCGATCGGCGCGCTTCGGCTCGGTCTCTGCGGGCACGCGGCCTTCGAGACCTATTCTGTCCTGACCCGGCTGCCGGCTCCGGCCCGGCGTGCGCCCGCGACCGTTCGGCACCTGCTCGAGGAGAACTTTCCGGCCTCCCGGTTCCTCGGCTCCGACGATGCAGCCGCGTTGCTGGCGCGTCTGGCCGACCTGGGCATCGCAGGAGGATCCGTGTACGACGCACTGGTCGCGTCGACGGCGACCGCATTCGGGCTGGCCCTCGCGAGCCGCGATCGTCGTGCGATGGAGACCTACCGCGCGGTCGGTGCCGACGTCATCGCAGTCTGAGCCGGATCACTCGTCGGTGCTGTTGCCACTGCGGCGCTTGCGCACGTGGTCCATGTAGAACAGCGACGCGGTGAACAGCGAGATGAACAGCACCATCAGCACGAACGCGAGCCCGCCGCCGCCGCGCTCACCCCCGGCGTCGACGAGTTGGCCGCCGGAGCACCCGGTGAGCACGGCTGTCGCCGCGGCGACCATACCGAGCCGGAGTGCGCTGAGGCGGAAGTGCATCGTTCGGAACACGGGTCTCCTGGTCTTCGAACTAGGCGTTCGCCGGTTCGGGTTCCGGCTCCTTCACGGCCGGGGCTTTCGCAGCGTCGGCCTCGGCGGCAGCTGCCGCCTCGGCCTCGAAGAGGTCGCGTTCTCTCCAGTGCAAGCCGAGGAGGCTCAGACCGAAGAGGATGGTGGAGGAGACGAACACCACGAGCGGTGGCACCCGCAGCGACCCGAGGTCGCGCTCGAACACCACGTGGCTCACTGGTTCCGCGGGGTCACACGTCGGGGTGGGGATCGGGTCGCCGAAGGGCACCGGCTGGTCGAGCACCGGGCACACGGTCACCACCGCGTACTTCGGTGCGTGGAAGCTCACGTGCAGGAACGGCAGCGACCCGTCGAACTCGATCTCGGTCCGGCCACCCCCGCCGACCTCGTACGTCTCGGTGACGAGGTACCGCGTGGAGTCGTCGAACAGCGCGAACTCGTTGACGCCCTCTTCGAGCTCCTCGCCGGGCAGCGCCACTTTCGTGACCAACACCGCGTCGGCCGCGGCCTTCACGTTCGTCGCCTCGGTCGCGTCGACCTGGGGCGTGTCGGCGTTGATCTCGGCGACGATCGGGACGTTCGACCGGGCCAGGTCGGGCCCGACCGCCTCGACCGCCTTCCACTCGGGCACGCGCCCCTTCAGCGTGTTCAAGGGTGACGCGGTCGTCATCCAGAGCACCGACAGGAGCATCATGAATCCCGAGAGCGCGCCGGCGGCGACGAGGAAGCCGAGCTTGGCGCCGAGGTTGGTGGAGAGCAGCAGGTAGGCCGAGCCGCAGAACAGGATCACCGCCGACACGACGACGAGGATCCCGAGCAGCGTCGGGTACCAGAGGCCGGGGTTCTTGACTCCCTCGGTTGCGAGGAGTTCGAAGGTCACGTTGCTCCTTCTGACTGCGTCAGAGCGTTCGGTGTCAGAGCGTGCGTTCGTAGTCGACGATGGCGCGGATCTGCTCGGCGGTGAGCAGGCTGCCGAAGTGCGCCATCCGGCCCGAGGAGATCCCACGAACCCCGTAGCCCTTGTTCGGGCCGATGGCGAGGATCTGCGAGCCGTCAGGCTGTTCGGTGACGGGGTTGGTGATCCAGGCGATCTGCTGCTCGACGCCGGTCTCACCCGGGAACTGCTCGAGCGTGGAACCGTCGACCAGTGACGGGCCGAACGCTCCGCTCCCCGCCGGTGCGGGCAACGGGATGCTCGCGTCCGACGGGTCGAGGTACGACCAGCCCTGGGTGTGGCACCGGGCGCAGTTCACGTCGAACAGCAGTTCACCCTGGCTCGCGTTCGTCACCGTGTCGAGCCAGTTCTGGCTGTTGGTGAGCGCCTGCTCGGCCGCGGCCACCGCGTTCGTGGCGGTGAGCACGGCCGCGTCGGTCGAAGCGGCCGCGAGGTCGGCTCGGGCTTCGGCGAGATCGTCGGTCGACGCATCGACTGCCGCTCGCGCGTCGGTCTCGAGCGCCTTCACGTTGTCGAGCACCTGCTGCTGCGCGCCGTCGTCGCCGAGTTGGATGCTCCCGAGGTAGGCGACGAGGTCCGAGATCGCCTGCTCGCCCTTGGGGCCGCCACCCTCCACACCCCACGCGGCCATCGGCGAACCGGGTCGTCCGTAGTTGAGGATCTGGATGACCTGGTCGGGTGTGAACCGTGAGAGCACGGTGTCGAGCGCGGGCGCCTTCCAGATGACCTGCACCGGGCGACCCGTCCCCGTCTGGGATGCGGGGAGGGTGAACGGTGCGCCGCCGCCCTCGCCCTTGACGCCGTGGCACGTGGCGCAGGCCAGCGACTTCGCGGAGTCGTACGCCTCCATCTGGTCGTTCGCGTAGAGCGCGGCGCCGCGCTCCTCGGCCCGGGTTTCGAAGCCCTTCTCCTCGGCCTCCTGCCGGCTCGGTTCGAGGATCCAGTAGAGCGGGAGGCCGACGGCGAGCACCGCGGAGCAGATCAGGGCCCAGCGCAGCACGCGCTCGAGCCGGGTGGTCTCGAGCGTGGCGTCTTCGGCGAACGGCGTGAGGTTCTGGGGCTCGGCGCGGTCGGGGTTCCGGCGGACGCTGAGCACGCGGTACCCGATGATCGCGAGGATCACCCCGATCGCGAAGAGGTTCAGGAAGATGAGTGCTTCGCGGACGGCCACGGCTCAGCCTCCCACGCAGGGCGGGCCTTCGGCGCCTTGGCCGGTGGTGTCGGTACCGATCGGCGCACCGATGTAGACGATGCCGGTGTCGATGGTGATCGACTCGCCGGAGATCGACAGGGCGAAGCTGTCGAGCCCGCGCGGTGCCGGCCCGCCCCGCTTCTCGCCGACGCGGTTGTACTTCGACCCGTGGCAGGGGCACTCGAACCACTGCGAGCTCTGGCACCACGGCACCTTGCAACCCAGGTGCACGCACTTCTGGTACAGGCCGATGAAGCCCTCTTCCATGCCCTTGACGATCGCCGGGTTGTAGATCTTCGCGGCGTCCTTCACGTCGTCCTTCGGGTAAGGCTGGAGGTACGCGCGCGCCTCGGGCACGTAGTACGGCTCTTTCTTCGCGGTGAAGAGCTCTTCGATGTCGCTCTTGGACGTGTCGACCTGGACCTTGCCGCCGAAGCCGCCGGCAGCCGACGGCCAGAGGAACGCGATGAGCGACGCGCCGAACGCACCGCCGGCGAGCGCCATCATGCCGAGGATGGCCCGGTTGAAGAACTGCCGGCGCCCGATGCCCACCGCTTCCTCGTCGACCTCGACCTTGGTGGCGACCTCGGCCCCGGCGCGCGTCGCCGGCGCGGCGGAACCCGAGCCGAGGGCCTGGCGGGTCTCGTCGGCCCGCTCGCGCGCGTCGGCGCCGGCCCCGCTGACTGAGCCGGTCGCCTCGCCAGCCGCGGCGCCCGGGGCGTCGGCGGCACTCGCGTCGCGCTGGCGCGTCTCGCGGCTGAGGGATCCGGTGGAGCTTCGGCGTCGACCGGTCGCCACGATCATGACCGCGGCGAGTACGAAGAGGACGACGATGGCAACGATGAGAACGGCGGACACGGGAGTGGGCTCCTAGAGCTCGAAGAAGATCCCGTCCTTCCAGGGAAACACGAAGTTGAAGCCTGTGCCCCGGAAGAACGAGCCGATGATCACGAGCACCGCCCAGAACATCAGGAAGATCGTGAACATTGAGATCATGAACTTCCGGTCATTCGGCTTCTGGGACGGGTTCTTGTCGACGTAGGGCGCCACCATCAGCAAGAAGAGCCCCATGCCCGGGATGGTCACACCGGCGACCATCGGGTGGAACATCGTGAGGAGCTCCTGCAGGCCGAGGAAGTACCACGGCGCCTTGGAGGGGTTCGGGGTCTGGTTGACGTCGGCGAGGCTGAGCAACGGTGCGCGCACGAGCGCCGAGAAGATGAGCAGCGTCACCATCATCGCGAGCACGCACGCGAACTCGACCACGAGCAGGTGCGGCCAGGTGTGGACCTTGTCCTGCGCTTCGGCCTTGGTCTGTTGGATCGATCCCGACTTGACGACGGTCAGCAGCCGCTGGGTGTGGCCGCCGGGACCGGTTGCGGTCGGGGCCGCGATGGTGCGGGTCGCGGTGGCCGTCGCGGTGCCACCGGCACCGGCGGCTGCGGGAACTGCCGCGCCGGCGTCGGCGCCTCCGCCGTCGCCGCCACCCGACAGCGCGGCTCGGCGGCGGGCGGCCCGCTCGAGCAGGTGGGCGGGGACACCGCCCTTGCTCTCGCCGCCACCGGCCGCGGGCGCCTCGGCGGGCGTTTCCGTTGCCGCGGGTGCCTCCGCGGGCGCGTCGGCAGCAGCCTCGGCGGGCGCGTCGACAGCAGCTTCCTCGGTGGGTTCGCCGTCTTTGGCGGGAAGACCCAGCGCCTTGCGCCGTTCGGCGCTGCGCTTCAGGAGGTGATCGGGGATGTCGGCCATCGGGTGCTCCTCCTCGGCCTACAGCGGTCCGGAGATTCCGCCGTCCTTGCGGACGCGCCAGAAGTGGACAGCCATGAAGATCACGGTCACGAACGGGAACATCAACACGTGGAGCACGTACCAGCGCAACAGCGTGTCGCCACTGATCTCCTTCGACCCCAGCAACACGAATCGCACCTGGGACCCGAAGACCGGCGTGTACCCCATCATGTTCGTTCCCACGGTCACGGCCCAGAGTGCGAGCTGGTCCCACGGGAGGAGGTAGCCGGTGAACGAGAGGAGCAGGGTCAGCGTCAACAAGATGACGCCGATGACCCAGTTGAACTCACGCGGTGCCTTGTAGGCACCGTGGTAGAAGACGCGGCTCATGTGCAGGAAGACCGACAGCACCATGAGGTGCGCGGCCCATCGATGCATGTTCCGCACGAGCGAGCCGAAGTAGACCGCGGTCTCGATGTGCTGGACGTCGCTCCAGGCCTGAGCGGTCGTCGGCCGGTAGAAGAACATCAAGAAGATGCCGGTGACGGTGAGCAGGATGAACAAGAAGAACGAGAGGCCACCGAGGCACAGCGTGTAGGAGACCTTGACCGCGTGCCGCTTCACCTTCACCGGGTGCAGGTGGTAGAGCACGTTGTTCATGATCACGTAGGACCGGTTGCGGGGGCTGTCGGTGTAACCCTGGCGGAAGACCGAACCGGGCCGGAAGATCGACGTCATCACCTGCGACTTGCCGAGCTTCTCGCCCGACTCCTTGACGCGCGACAGCAACTTGGTGCCGGCGCCGCCCTTCCCGTTGCTCCCGTTGGTGCTGGCCACGACCTTGGTCTCCTCGGCCTAGAACCGCACGCCGTAGCTGTAGCCGTGGCGGTTGGTGCGGGTGTGGGGGTCGCCGTTCGCGACGTTGTCGGAGAGCTTGCCCAGGATGATCACACCGGTCGGGCACCGGTCGACGCAGAGGGCGCAGCGCGTGCACACGTCTTCGTCGACGATGAACGCGACGTGATCGCGCGGGTCTTCGCCCGGCTTCTCGGTGTTCACCGCGCCGGAGATGGCCGACACCGAGACCATGTGGATGCACTTCCACGGGCAGATGTCGACGCAGCCCTCGCAGAGGATGCACTCGGACTGGTCGATGTGGAGGAACTGCTTCGGCTTCACCGACGCGGTCAGGAACGCGGGATCGACTTCCTGCAGCTCGTAGTCGGTGACGAAGTCGGGCATCGGCGGGTTGGCATCGGTGCGCGCCATCGGTCAGGCCTTCGCCTTCACCGGACGACCGAAGCGCGACGTGCGCACGACCTGCTCGGTTCCCTCGGCGGCGGCTTCGCTCGCCGTCGGTCGCTTCTGCCACTTGGAGAAGAGGTAGAGGTTGAGCCCGAAGAACACGATGTAGATCCCGGCCGCGACGGCGTCCTTCACCGCGCTGTACGGGAGGTCGATCGGCGGGAGGCCGGCGCCCCACTGGTTGGACCGGAACACGAACTTGTCGGTGCTCCAGTTGAGGTAGCCGTCGGCGAACGTGAGCCACTCGTGGGGGACGATCGCGTAGCAGAGGAAGAAGAGCCCGAACACGCCGACAGCACCGGCCATGGACTCGGCCCAGGTCGCGGGTCGGTCGGGCTTCGGGCGGCGCAGCATCGCGAACACGATGCCCAGGCCGATCACCGTGAACAGCAATGCCCACAGCATCCGACCGAGCGGCTGCAACCATGGAAACCAGTCAGGGATCAGGTTGGGCATCGGCCCCGGTGTCTCCTCCGGCGAGTCCCGGGACCAGTACCGACAGCGCGGTCCCGAGTAACGATTTCATAACACGCTAGATGGCGAATCGGCACATCGGGGGAAGGGT
>JBBRHS010000057.1:0-11341 GCA_038222385.1 Acidimicrobiia bacterium | reverse complement strand
GCAGAGCGCGAGGAACGCGGTGGCGGCATCAGTCGCCCGCGGTCCGGCATCGAGCACGACCGGGGCGAGGTCGAGCAGCACCGACGTGAGCGTCCGGTCGAGGAGGTCGACATCGACCGACGACGCGCGTCGGAGGCCGAGGAGGATCGACGACGCTCCGCCCTCGAGCTCGGCGAGCACGCAAGGCGCGGCGGCAGTTCCGTCGTCGGTGACGTCGACCCGTTGGCGGACGTCCCATCCGGTGCGTCGACCTGCAGCCTTGGTCCCGCGCACGAACGGCGCCGCGCCGGGCAGGCCGACGAGCCCGGGATCGACGGCGTCGGCTGCGGTGAACAGCGGGGGGATCGCGATGCCGTCGTAGGTGGTGGTGACGAGGCGTCGTTCGAACGCCTTCGCGAACGCGTCGGGTCCGTTGTCGCGGCCCTTGAGCAGCACTTGTTCGACCGCGCGGAGCCACTCGTCGCGGGTGGGGTCGGGGAAGTCGCTCGCGAGGGTGAGCGGCTCGTCGGCTTCGATCATGGCCATGATCGTACGGACCGCCACGCCCCCAGGCGAAGCCGGTCACCCACACGGCTCGGGGCCGCTCAGGCGCTGATGCGGTCGGCGACCCGGGCACCCGTGCGGAGCGCGCCCTCGATGAAGCCCTGGAACTCGAACGACGTGTGTTCGCCACAGAAGTAAATCGCACCGGCCGGGTC
Source organism: Acidimicrobiia bacterium (assembly GCA_038222385.1). GTDB lineage: Bacteria > Actinomycetota > Acidimicrobiia > IMCC26256 > JANYLB01 > JANYLB01. The sequence continues at coordinate 10,643 of JBBRHS010000057.1, read as the reverse complement.
GAACTCGGTGCCCCCGAAGTCGGTGATCTGGCCGGGCTGGTAGTAGCTGTAGGCGCCGAGGCTCAACTCGTTCCGGGCCCAACACGCCGCGTGTGTGCGCTGCGGACCGGCAGCCCACCGGGCCCGGGTCGCCGGGAACACCAGCTCGACCTGACTGAGGAACTCCTCGACCTTCGCCGGGTCGGCAGGGCCGAACGGCACCGACCCGAGGGTCGCGCCGGCCGCCGCGCCCGGGAACCCGACGAGTATGGGTTCGGCGGCGGTGTCGCCCGACGAGCCGTCCCACACGGTGCCGAACCCGTCGGGCCCCGAGTACGAGATCCCCGAGTACCCGAGCGGGGTCCACGAACGATCGGCCAGTTGCACCTGGAGCTTCGCGTTCGTCCCCATCCCGAGCGTCGCGATCGCGCGCTTCTTGCGCGGTGACAGGTCGGCCCGGCCGAGATCGACGCCCGTCCGCAGCAACGAGAACGGGACCGCGAGCACGAGTGCGTCGCACGCCACGTCGCGCCGGCTCCCTCCAATCTCGAACGTCGCCACCGGACCCGTCGCGCGCTGACGGGCCGCGACGAGCCGCGTCGCGCGCTTGACGCCGTCTGCTCCCGACGGGAGCTCGTCGAGCATCCGGGTGACCAGCGCGTCGGAGCCCTCGACGATGTGACCGACTTCGTCGGTGCCGGCGAGATCACCCCCACCGTCGGCGGCGATCCCTTCGAGCAGCCAGATGAGGTTGAGCGCCGACTGGTCGCCGGGATCACCGCCGTACTCGGCGACCGCGTCGGACAGGAGGATCTGACCGAGGTTGCCCGCGGTACCTCCGGGGACCTCACGCTCGACCCACTCGGCCACCGAGAGTCGGTCGAGGGTCCGACCGCCGCGAGTGGGTGTGCGCGCCGAGTGATCACCCGCGGCGTCGAGCGCCACCTGGATCGCGGGGTAGGCGGCCTGGAGCTCCAACCGCAGCTCGGCGTCGGAGACGAGCGCTCCGTTGGCTGTGTACACATCGACACCGGTGGGTTGTGCACCGCCACCGACGTCGACCACGGTCAGGCCGAGCTGACGGCACAGCCGGCGCACCGCGGTGTGCTCGGTCGAGATGAACGCCCCTCCCGCCTCGGCGTCGCGAGCACCGAACGCGCCGCGCACGGTGTACGTGCGACCGCCGAGCCGGTCGGGACTCGCGTCGTAGAGGTCTGCTTCGATCCCGTGGGCCTTCCACAACCGGTGCGCACACCGCACCCCCGCGGCACCGGCACCCACGATCACGACCTTGGGGCCCGAGCGGCGGGCGGCGAATCCGACCCCAGTGAGCTGCGGGGCGACCGCCGCCGCGCCCACCCCCGCGCCGAGCGCGACCGCGCCCCGGAGGAGCTCCCGCCGCGAACGTGTCCCGGGGGCCGCAACCCGGCGGGCCGGGGATCCTCGTCGTGTTCCTCCGCGCCGCACCGCTCCGCCTCCACGTCGGCGTCTTCGGGGCGCAGTGTCGCACGTTCCCGGATCGCGGAGGGGCCACTACGCTCCCGGGGCGATGACCCCGATCGGGAAGCACGACGAACTCGGGAAGCACGGGAAGCACGACGGCCTCCCGACTCCCGAGAAGCCGAGTCGCGAGGAGTACGAACGCGAGCTGACCCACCTGCAGATAGAGCTCGTGAAGTTGCAGAGCTCGTTGATCGAGACCGGCCGGCGGGTCGTGATCGTGTTCGAGGGCCGCGACACCGCGGGCAAGGGCGGCACCATCCAGCGGTTCCGCGAGCACCTGAACCCGCGACGGGCCCGGCACGTCGCGCTCGACAAGCCGAACGACACCGAGCGCGGCCAATGGTACTTCCAACGGTATGCACTCCACCTCCCGACCGCCGGAGAGATCGTGCTGTTCGACCGGTCCTGGTACAACCGGGCCGGTGTCGAATGGGTGATGGGGTTCTGCACGGTCGACGAGCACGCGCGCTTCCTGCGCCAGGCGCCCGACTTCGAGCAGTTCCTGGTCGACGACGGTGTGCACCTCGTGAAGCTCTGGCTCGCGGTGAACAAGGACGAGCAAGCCCGACGGCTCGCGGCGCGCGCCGACGATCCGCTCAAGGAGTGGAAGCTGAGCACCCTCGACGAGTACGCGCAGACCCGGTGGGACAAGTACACCGAGGCCCAGAAGACCACGTTCGCGTTCACCGACACCCCGTACGCGCCGTGGTGGGTCGTGAACAACAACGAGAAGCGCACCGGCCGGCTCAACGCGATCCGTCACGTGCTCCACGGCATCGACTACGCAAAGAAGGACGAGCGCGTCGCCCGCGCCCCCGACCCCGCGATCGTGGCCCGACCCAGCGACATCTTCCCGGATCGCGAGCCGTGAGCGGGCCGCTCCGTGTCGAAGCGGTCGGTCCGGTGCGCGTCGTGCACTGGGACGACGGCGAGAACCGTTTCCAGGGCGAGTCGATGGCCGCGTGGCATGTCGTTCTCGACGAGTTGGAGGCTGTCGACGGGCCACTCGCCGTCGTTGCCGTGGGGACGGGCAAGTTCTTCTCCAACGGACTCGACCTCGACTGGATCTCGTCGGCACCGGATGCTTCGGCGTTCATGGGCGAGGTCCACCGGCTCCTCGGGCGCATGCTCGTGTTCCCTGCGTACACCGTGGCCGCGCTGAACGGACACACGTTCGCCGCCGGGGCGATGCTGTCGTCCGCGTTCGATCACCGGATCATGCGCGCCGACCGCGGGTACTGGTGCCTCCCGGAAGTCGACCTCGGACTCCCGCTCACCCCGGGGATGACCGCCACGGTCACCGCCCGCCTGCCCGCACCCGCAGCCGCCGACGCGATGCTGACCGGCCGCCGCTACGACGCCGACACCGCGCTCGAGATCGGCATCGTCGACGCCATCGCGCCCGAAGCCGAGGTGCTCGACCGCGCGATCGAAGCCGCCACCGTCATGGCGACGAAGAACCGGTCGGTGATCGCCGAGCACAAGCACCAGCTGTTCGGCGCCGCCAGCCGGCTCTGCCTCGGCACGACCTGAGCGGCTCGCTGACGCGTGGAACCGTCGCTGTTCGACGACGTCGCCGACGCGCTGCGCGGGATGATGCCGCCGGATCTCGGTCCGCTCCGGCTGCGGGCCCGTCGCTATGGGATCAAGGTCTGGTTCGGACCCGAGGCGCCACCGCGAGAGCACTACGAGGCCCAGGTGGTCGGAGCCGATGCCGACGGCGCGGCGCAGGTGCTCGCGATCGAGGTCGGCTTCCACGCCGAGCACCCGAAGCCGGCCGACAACGAACGGGTGCTCGCCGGGCTCGTCGATCACGAAGCCGCCTGGCGGGCGACGATCGGCGACGAAGCGGTCGCCGGACCGTTCCTCGGCCGGGCCGACTCGTGGCAACGGGTGTCGGAGACGTGGCCCGACCCCGATCTGGGCGATCCCGAGCTGGCATTCGAGCTCGCGGCCCGGCTGGTCGACTACGCGACCGCGCTCGAACCGGCCCGGCACGCGTCGTGACCGGCTGGGACGACGCGGAGATCGACCGGGCGCCGATCTGTCCCGAGTGCGGGGTCACCACCCTTCCCGCCGAGACCGCGAACGTGCTCGACACGTCGTTCGTGTGCGAGAACCCCGACTGCGAGGCATTCGGCGAAGCCGTGTGACCGCGACTCGACCGCGGACGCGAGAAGAATGGGCCGGTGACCTCCGACGAACGCCCGCCGGCACGACTCGGGCTCCGGGCGCGGGTCACTGCGGCGTTCGCGATCCTGGCCCTCGTCCTGTCGGTGACCCTGGCGGTCTTCTCCTACGAGCTGACCCGGTCGTTCGTGCTCAGCCGGCGCAACGGCACTGCCCTGCAGCAGACCTACCTCAACGCCCGGGCCGTGCGCGACGCCCTGCTCGCGAACCCGGCCGACGTGCAGGGGGCGCTCGCCCAGGCCCAGACCGGGGCCGAGAGCGCGGTGGTGCTGCGCGTCGGCAGCGCTTGGTTCGGGACCTCGGTCGGGGTCGGGCGCCGCGAGGTACCGGCTTCGTTGCGCTCCCTGGTCGCGTCGGGATCGGCGGGAACCCAGAACACCGATGTGTCGTCGGCGGCGAACATCGCGGTGGGCGTCCCGTTGCCGGCGATCGACGGTGCGTACTTCGAGTTCGTCCCGGTGCAGGAGCTCGAGCTCACGCTGACCCGTCTCGCCCAGGTGCTCGCCGCGGCCGCGGTCGTCGTCACGCTCATCGGCGCGGTGATCGGTCGGTACGCGAGTGGACGCGTGCTCCGACCGGTCCGGCGCATGGCCGTTGCCGCGAGCGGGATCAGCGAGGGCACACTCAGCGAGCGACTCGACGCCGAGGGTGACAGCGACCTCGAACCGCTCGTCGACGCGTTCAACGACATGGTGTCGGAGCTGCGGGGTCGCATCGAGCGGGAAGCGCGTTTCGCCTCCGACGTCAGCCACGAGCTGCGGACCCCGCTGGCCAAGATGTCCGCTGCACTGAGCGTTGCTCGGCGCCGGAACTCGGCTGAGGCGACCAACGCCGCGCTCGACGTACTCGACGACGAACTGCGCCGCTTCACCGGGCTCGTGCTCGACCTGCTCGACATCTCGCGCATGGAAGCCGGCGTCGGAGAGCTCGACGTGGGTGAGGTCGATCCCGCCGAGCTCGTACGCGAGGTGCTCACCGCGACCCGGCGCGACCGCGTCGCGGTCGACGTCACTCCTTCCGCACCGGCCACGGTCGCGGTCGACAAGCGCCGGATCGGCCAAATCCTCACCAACCTCCTCGACAACGCCGACTTCTACGGGGGCGGTGCCCAGCGCGTCGAGATCAGCGGCAGCCCCGAGAGCCTGCTCCTCGCCGTCGACGACTCCGGACCCGGCGTCCCGCTGCACGAGCGCGAGTACATCTTCGACCGCTTCGCCCGTGGGCAACATGCCGGCGACGCACCCGGCACCGGACTCGGACTTGCCCTCGTCGTCGAACACGTCCGCCTCCACCGCGGCGACGTGTGGGTCGAGGACTCGCCGCGTGGTGGCGCACGATTCATCGTGCGGGTCCCGAGGAACTGCGCGTGACCGCGCGGCGGAGGTCCGGTCGGGTGCCGTGGGCCGTGGCTGCGCTACTCCTCGCGCTCGCAGTGACGGGGTGCGGCATCCCGGAGCAGGGTTCGGCCAGGCAGGCCGACGACGACAGCGTGCCGTACCGCCTGCTCGATCGGAACAGCGGCGGCATCGCCGACGCCGAACTCGGCACCAGCGACGCGGTCATCTACCTCGCTCGCGGTGGTCGGCTGCTCCCGACCGCCCGCCGCCTCCCTCCCCCGCTGACCCTCGAGCGCCTCCTCCGATCGCTGGGACGCGGGCCCACGAGTCCCGAAGTCGCGGCCGGCATCCGCACCGCGCTCCCGGTCGAGGACACCCCGACCGATGTGACGGTTCAACGGGGGACGGCCACCGTCGATCTCCCGGCCTCGTTCACCAACCTGTCGAGACCCGACCAGGTGCTCGCCCTCGCGCAGATCGTCTACACGGTGACGGGCCAACCCGGGATCGGTCAGGTGCAGTTCACCCTCGACGGCACCACGACCGACATCCCGCGCGCCGATCTCTCCCTCACCGCGACGCCGGTCACACGCGACGACTACCTCGCCCTGGCCCCACCCGCCTGAATCCGACACTCGAAGGCACGACGCGCCAGACTCCGCGAGACCCGAGGAGGCGACGATGATCGTATCGGTGCACATGGCGGATGTCGGCCCACGAATCGCGCTCACTGCGCTCCGGAAGGCACCCGACCCCGGCTCGACCCCAGGTCTCCGCCACGCCGACGTCGCGCTCACCGCCCCGCTCAGTCGCAGGACACTGCCCCGGCCCGATCTCGGCCGGATCGCGCTCGTCGCACTCTGGGACGACGATGCCGCGCTCGATCGGTTCCTGCGGGAACAGCCTCTCGCCGCGATGCTCGCCGAAGGATGGCGTGTCCGACTGGAACCGTTGCGGGCCTCGGGCACCTGGCCCGGACTCGACGACGACATCCCGTCGGACCGGGCGGTTCCTTCCGACGGTCATGTCGCGGTGCTCACCCTCGGTCGCCTGCGCCCGAGGCGCGCCGTACCCTTCTTCCGCGCGAGCGCGAAGGCGGAGGGCGCGGCGGTCGTCGCGCCCGGTCTCATCTGGGCGAGCGGTCTTGCCCGGCCACCGTTCGTGGCGACGTGCTCCCTGTGGGACGATGCCCGCGCGGCGTCGACGTACGCGTACGGAAACCGCGAGCCGGCGCACCCGGCTGCGATCACGGCGGACCGTGCGGACCCGTTCCACCACCAGTCGGCGTTCGTCCGCTTCCGGCCTTACGCCTCGGAGGGCCGGCTCGACGGACGAAACCCGCTGCCGGAGACCTGGCTCGCGTCGTCGCCGAGCAGGTAACGGGCGCCCGAGCCGAGACGGGCGGCCGCGTCGTCGGGGTTGTACAGCGCGCAGGTCTTGAGCGAGAGGCAGCCGCATCCGATGCACGACGCGAGATCGTCGCGGAGCCGGGTCAACAGCTCGATCTGCTCATCGAGGCGCGGCTCCCACGCGCGTGACAGACGGGTCCAGTCGGCGATCGTCGGGGTGCGGGAGTCGGGCAAGGTGCGCATCGCGGCGCTGATCTCGTCGAGCGTGAGCCCGACCCGTTGGGCGGCCCGGATGAACGCCAGCCTCCGCAACGTGTCACGCGCGAAGCGGCGCTGACCGCCCGGGGTGCGTTCCGAGCGCAGGAGTCCCTCGTCTTCGTAGAACCGCAGTGCCGAGCGCGCGATCCCCGATCGAGCGGAGATCTCGCCGATCGGGAGCCATTCGTCGACGGACACCCGTCCAGTCTCGCCGTGCCGGTCCTTGACTTCAAGTTCACTTGAACTCTTAGAGTGCACGGCATGCCTCTCGACGACCGGTCCGACCTGTCCGACGTGGAGCTCGTCGCCGACGTTGCCCGCACGATCGCCCGCCCGAAGATCGCCCCGGCCGATTCCTTCGTGCTCCACGCCCCGCTCGAGCTCCTCGCCCGGGCGGGACTGCTCCGCCACGTGCATCCCGACGCCCGCGCCGACGCCCGGCGGAGGATCGTGCGACTCGGGCACGAGTACGAGGCCGCGGGCCCGTCGCTGCCCGAAGAACCGCCCACCGTCGCGGAATCTCGCGACGACTCTCCCGAGCAGGCCGCCACGACGCTGGTCGGCGCGATCGCCGATGGTGACCTCGCCGCCGTCGACCGGGCCGCGACCACCCTCGGCACGGTCGCTGATCCCGCCGAGATCCGGAGCCTGCTCGCCGAACCGGTCGCCGCGTCACTCGCGGCGGCGGGTCACGCGAGCATCCTCCTCTACCTCCTCCCCCGGATCGCGCCGGGAGGTGAGGTCACCGGCACCCTGCTGCGCGGCCCGGCACGCGAGCTCGCCCGTCACGCCGACTGGCAGCTCCGTTGGTTCGAAGACGTCGAGGGGACGGTCGGCGGCGGCTCGCTCGCGACTGCGCTGCTCGACGTCCCGATGCTGGGCGTACCCGGCAGCGACTTCATCTTCCCGCTCATGCGCCAGGCCGAGGAGAGTGGCATCGCCGGGAAGCTCCTCTCGGGAGTCGTCGCCGCCGAACCCGACCTCCGCGTCGCGCGGGTGCAACTCGCGCGCGTGGCGGCGTGGTCGATGCTGCAGGAGCCTCCGGATCACGCGCCCTACGGTTGGTCGCACTGCCTCACCATGCCCCAGGCGGTGATGGGCGCCGCCGGCGACGGTTCCGCGGCGCGGACTGCGCTCGCGGTCGCCGCGACGTACGTGGTCGGCTTCCGGGCCGGGCTGGGTCAGGAGATGATCGCGCCGTCGTTCCAACTCGAGCCCACCGCGTACCGCGAGTTCGGAGACGCGATCGATGCCGGCCGGGACGATGCCGCGAGTTGGGTCGCCCACGCACCCGACGCGTCGCTCCCCGAAGTCCGGACCGCGCTCGCGTCCCGGGTATCGCGGCACCACGACGCGCACCTCGCGAAGTACACGCTCGCCTGTTTCGACGCCGCGGCCGTCGATCGCGGCAACGAACGCCTCTACCTCGCCGCGGCCGCGTCGCTCGGTGCGTACTGGGCCGCGCTCCCGGCCGACGACCCGCCCACCGTGGGCTGACCGCACGACGGGTTCAGGCGCGGGCGGGCACCCTGCGGCGGAAGAGGAGAGCGATCAGGCGCCACCCGAACGTCTCGAGGGCCACGAACGCGAACAGCACGAGCGCGAAGGTGCCGACCGGTTGTCGTCCGAGCACGATCCCGCGCACGACGAGCGCGAGCGTCAGGCCGAGGGCCCACGTACCGGTGAGCCGCAACCACGGTCGGGCCGGGTTCGTGTAGAGCTTCGTGGCGACCGCAACGACGAACCAACCGAGCGCAAGCGGCCACAGCACCCCGAGGAACCACCCGGCGCCGTCACTGATGTCGTGTCGCCCGCCGCCGATGAGCACGAACAGCACCAGGCACACGAGGTCGACCACAGGAGCCGCGGTACGGAGCCGTCCGGTCATCGCCGCAGTTTGGCAGACTCCACTCCGACGGTCGGGGTCGGGGGACCGGTTCGAAGGAGGGTGCCATGTGGCCGCGGGTCGGTGAGCTCCGGGCGTTCGAGCTCGGATCGGAGGGCGCGATGCGGGATGAGCTGAACCGGCTCGTGCTCGCCGGCGAGAAGGTTGCGACCGCCGGGCTGTGGGAGCACGACTACGCCGCCGAAGGCGAAGTGCTCGACGAGGTCGGCGAGCGCCAGGTCCTGCTCGGTTCCGACGGCGCCCCGCTCGCGCTCGTTGAGATCACCCGGATCGAGACCCACCGGTTCATCGACGTGTCGTGGGAGTTCGCGGCCGCCGAAGGAGAGGGATTCACCTCCGTCGACGACTGGCGGGCCGGCCACCTCGACTACTGGACCGGCGAGGGCTTCACCGCGACCGACGACGCCCTCACGGTCTGCGTCTGGTTCCGGGTGGTGGAGATCATGGGTTCCGATCGGTGAGGAACGGATAGCGCGACCGGGTCGAGGCGACCACCGCGGGGTCGACGTCGCCCGTGATCGTCGTCTCCGCACTCCCGGCGAAGGCAACGGTCTCACCGAACGGGCCGACGATCATGCTGTCGCCGGCGGTCTCGACCCCGCCGCCGGTACCGACCCGGTTCGCGCCGATCACGTAGGCCAGGTTCTCGATCGCACGGGCCCGCAGAAGCGTGCGCCAGTGGTCGCGACGCGCGGCCGGCCAGTTGGCGATCACCACGTACGCGTCGGTCTCGTCGGCCCGAGCCCAGAAGTCGGGGGCGAAGCGGAGGTCGTAGCAGACGAACAGGCTGAGCCGGACGCCGTCGATCGTCACCGTGAGCGGCTCGGCACCGGGGAGGTAGTGGTCGTCCTCCCCGCCGTAGCTGAACAGGTGCCGCTTGCGGTAGCGGTGATCCTCGCCGGCCGGACCCGCGAGCACGAGGCAGTTGGACGGCTGGTCGGCACCCTCGGCCTGTACGGGCACCGACCCGCAGACCCACACCCCGTGTTCGCGCGCCTGTTCGGCGAGGAAGCTCGCGCTCGGTCCGTCGGCCGGCTCGGCGGTCTGGCCCGTGTTCATCGAGAAGCCCGTCGAGTAGGTCTCGGTGAGCACGATCAGGCGGGCGTCGTCGGCCGCGGCGGCCGCGATCATCGGACCGAGCCGGGCGAAGTTCGCGGCCGGGTCCTCCCAGACGATGTCGTGTTGGACCACGGCGACCCGCATCTAGGCCAGCTTCCCGAGCCGGAGCACGGCTTCGTCGATGACGTCGAGCTGCTTGCAGCACGCGAAGCGCACGAGCGCCCGGCCCGCGTCGACATCGTCGTAGAACACCGCGTTCGGTACCGCCACCACCCCACACCGCTCGGGGAGGGAACGGCAGAACGCGATGCCGTCGGCTTCACCGATCGAACGGATGTCGACGGTGAGGAAGTAGGTACCGGGCGACGGGAACACCGTGAGCCCTGCCGCGGTGAGACCCTCGGCGAGCCGATCGCGTTTGGTGCGGAGATCAGCCGCGAGCTCCGCGAACGACGCGTCGGGGAGGTCGAGGCCGACGGCGATCCCATACTGCAACGGACCCGCGTTCACGTAGGTGAGGAACTGCTTCGCAGTTCGCACCGCCCGCACGAGCGGGGCCGGACCGCATACCCACCCGACCTTCCACCCGGTGAACGAGAACGTCTTCCCGCCCGAGGAGATGAGGAGTGTCCGGCCACGCATCCCGGGCAGGCTCGCGAGCGGGATGTGCGAACCCTCGAACACGATGTGTTCGTAGACCTCGTCGGTGATCGCGATGAGGTCGTGCTCGATGCACACCCGGGCGATCTGCTCCAACTCCAGCGCGTCGAAGACCTTGCCCGTGGGATTGTGCGGCGAGTTGAGGAGAAGGATCCGGGTCCGGGGAGTGACAGCACGCGCGAGCGCTTCGGGATCGAACCGGAAGTCGGGGGTCCGCAGCTGCACGACCCTTCGTTCGGCCATGGCCATCGCGATGCACGCGGCGTACGAGTCGTAGTACGGCTCGAAGGTGAGGACCTCGTCGCCCGGTTCGCACAGCGCGAGCAACGCGGCCGCGATCGCCTCGGTCGCCCCGGCCGTCACGAGCACCTCGTCGTCGACGTCGAAGTCGAGGCCGTACCA